>CACZRQ010000064.1 GCA_902783615.1 uncultured Bacteroidales bacterium
GGATTCGAACCTGGAATGACAGGACCAGAATCTGTAGTGTTACCATTACACCATACTCCAATGCCCCAACATTTCTGTTTTGCGGTGCAAAGATACGCACTTTTTCTGAAATACAAACAATCTTTTCCAAAAAAAATAAAAAAAATCACTTTTTTTGAAACTCTTTGTCCAATTTAGGTGGTTAATCAGAGAAATAGGACTATCTTTGCAAAGAAAACAACCTTTAAAACAAGAATGGAAGAAACAAAAAAGCTTTTACAAGACATTATAGATGGTGTACAGGAGAAAAAAGGTAAGCAGATAGTGATAGCTGACCTCACTGATATTGACGATACAATCTGTCAGTATTTCGTGATTTGTCAAGGCAACTCACCCATGCAAGTGTCAGCCATAGCAGACTCCATCAAAGATTTTACAATCAAGGGGAGCCAGATAAAGCCTTCAGGGATGGATGGACAACGCAATGCAACCTGGGTGGCTATGGACTACGCCAATGTGATGGTGCATGTATTCCTGCCAGAAGCACGTGAGTTCTACGATCTGGAACACCTTTGGGCTGATGCCAAGCTGACTAACATTCCCGATTTAGATTAGTAAACAATAGATACAATGAGTGATAATAACGACAACCAAGAGAAAGATAAACTGAAACAGTCTGAACAACAATCGGATCAGCAGTCAAGAGATAACAAGAAGGATGGTAAGAAGGAACCCAAGAACTTCACCTTCAGATTCAACCTGAACATTCTCTACCTGCTGATAGGTATGCTATTACTCGGACTGATGTTCTTCAACGATGATAGCAGTACTCAGCGTGAGATTACATACGGTGAGTTCCAACAGTATGTGCGCAACGGATATGTGAATCGTGTGGTGGGATATGATGATAACACTGTAGAGGCATATATCAAGCAACAGTATGTGCAGCAGGTGTTTAAACAAGACTCAAGCAAGGCAGGCAAGAAACCTTTCGTGATGACGGAGGCTCCTTCTCGCCATAGTTTGGGTGAATTTATCGATGCCGAAACACAGCAATCGCATTTTGATGGCACCATCCAATATAAGAAACGCCAGAATTACTTCTGGGCTTTGTTCTGGCAATTCATACCGTTGATTTTCATCATCGCATTCTTTATCTACATATCAAGACGAATGTCGGGAGGAAGCGGAGGCTTTGGCGGTGGCATCTTCAACGTGGGTAAATCGAAAGCACAGTTGTTCGAGAAAGACGGTAAGGTGAACGTTTCGTTTAAGGATGTGGCTGGCTTGGCAGAGGCAAAACAAGAGGTGGAAGAGATTGTGGAATTCTTGAAAGACCCCAAGAAATACACCGACTTGGGAGGTAAGATTCCAAAGGGTGCTTTGCTGGTTGGCCCTCCGGGAACTGGTAAGACATTGTTGGCCAAGGCAGTAGCTGGCGAAGCGGATGTGCCTTTCTTCTCTCTGGCAGGCTCCGACTTTGTAGAAATGTTCGTAGGTGTGGGTGCATCTCGTGTGCGCGACTTGTTCCGTCAGGCTAAAGAGAAAGCTCCTTGCATTGTGTTTATCGATGAGATAGATGCAGTGGGACGTGCCCGTTCAAATCGTGCCGCCATGGGTGGTAACGACGAACGTGAAAGTACACTGAACCAGTTGCTTACCGAGATGGATGGCTTCGGATCGAACAGTGGTATCATCATCCTTGCGGCAACCAACCGAGTGGATGTGCTCGATCAGGCTTTGTTACGTGCCGGACGTTTCGACCGTCAGATTCATGTGGATTTGCCAGACTTAAACGAACGCAAAGAGATATTCGGGGTGCACCTGCGTCCGATCAAAGTTGACCAGTCGCTCGACATTGACCTGTTGGCACGACAGACACCTGGTTTCTCTGGTGCCGACATAGCCAATGTGTGCAACGAAGCTGCTCTTATTGCAGCCCGTCATGGCAAAAAGTCGGTGACTAAGCAAGATTTCCTGGATGCCGTTGACCGAATCATCGGTGGCTTGGAGAAGAAAAACAAGATTACTACCGAAGAGGAACGCAAGTCCATCGCCATACATGAGGCCGGACATGCCTCCATTTCTTGGCTCTTGGAATATGCAAATCCTTTGATTAAAGTGACCATCGTGCCACGAGGCAGAGCCTTGGGTGCAGCTTGGTATCTGCCTGAAGAAAGGCAAATTACCACTAAGGAGCAGATGCTGGATGAGATGTGTGCCACCTTAGGTGGACGTGCAGCAGAAGATCTATTCATAGGTAGGATTTCATCTGGTGCCATGAACGACTTGGAAAGAGTGACCAAGCAGGCTTACGGCATGATAGCCTATATGGGTATGAGCGATGAATTGCCCAACCTGTGTTACTACAATGCTGGCGATGAGTTTGGCTTCAACAAGCCTTATAGCGAGCATACGGCAACGCTGATTGACACAGAGGTGAAACGCATGGTGAACGAACAATATGAACGGGCTAAGCGCATCTTGAGTGAAAACAAGGAGAAGCACAACCTGTTGGCTCAACGATTGGTGGAACGTGAGGTAATCTTTGCCGAGGATGTGGAAGAGATATTCGGTCCTCGTCCTTGGGCATCACGCTCGGAAGAGATTTTCTCTGCCAACAAGATTTCCAGCGAGTTTAAACATGCAGAGGAAGAGGCAAAGAAAGGTGGTGAAAAAGGTGGTGAAGAACCTGCTGAAGAGGCAAAAGACAGTGAATAAAACCTAAACAACATGAGAAACTTTATAACAAGAGCGGTTACAGGCGTGCTATTTGTAGCAGTACTGGTGGGTTGTATCCTGTTCAACTCACTGTCGTTTGGAGTGCTATTCTTGGTAATCAGTGCGATGACTGTCATTGAATTCGGACAACTGATCAATGCTCACACCGATTCGCATGTAAACATCTACATCACCGCTCTTGGAGCAGGCTATTTGTTTATGGCTTTCATGGGTTATTGCACCAACATGGCACAGGCCAATGTGTTCCTACCCTATCTTCTCTTGCTTCTCTATATGATGATTTCTGAGTTGTACCTCAAGCACGAAAACCCCATAGGGAACTGGGCACACACCATGCTGAGCCAGGTATATATTGCCCTATCCTTTGCCCTGCTGAACGTCATCTCATTCCAAAATGATTTCGTTTCTTCTGAAGTGACCTACAACCCCATATTACCTCTTTCTATCTTTATCTTCTTGTGGATGAGCGACACAGGTGCTTACTGTATTGGTTCACTGATTGGTAAGCACAGGTTGTTTGAAAGGATTTCTCCTAAGAAGTCGTGGGAAGGAAGCATTGGAGGAACAATAGTAGCCATCATAGCTGCCATCGTTCTGGCTCATTTCTTCCCTATTCTCAACATTTGGGAATGGATTGGTTTGGCTCTGACTATCGTGGTATTTGGCACATGGGGTGATTTAACCGAATCGCTGTTCAAGCGCCAGTTGGGAATCAAGGACTCTGGCCATATCTTGCCAGGGCATGGGGGTATGCTCGACCGTTTCGACAGTGCCCTCATGGCTATCCCTGCCTCAACAGTATATCTATACCTGCTTTCGTTTTAACACCATAATCTCTGCGGCCTTGCGAGGAGCACCTGGGGCACCTAACTTACGGATCATTTCCTCATAGCCATCTAACATTCTTTGACGATAAGCCTCATCTTTCAACAACCTCGACAGTTCTGCATGAGCGTTTGCTACCGTCATCCGGTCGGCCACCAACTCTTGAACCACCTCTCGTCCGGCAATGAGATTCACCAAAGAAATATACTTCACTGACAAGACCATCTTCTTCAGCCAACTTACAATCTTACCGAAGCGCATATAATAGCAAACCACTTGTGGCACACGGAAAATAGCAGTCTCTAATGTTGCCGTACCCGAAGTAACAAGCGCAGCATCAGCATGTTGAAGCAAAGGATATGTTTGTCCAAACAACACCTTGACATCGGTGCCTTGCAAGAATGACTGATAATAATCGGGGTCGATACCAGGGGCACCAGCCAACACCATCTGATGGTCGGCAAACGCCCGAGCTGCCTCAATCATCTTAGGGAGGTTGTCCTTGATCTCCTGTTTCCTGCTACCAGCAAGCAGGGCGATAATCGGCTTGTCCTGCAATTGATTATCGGCTATGAAACGTTGGAAATCACGGGGATGTGCTGCCTCATAAGCCGTTACCTCATCGAGCGTAGGATTACCCACATAATGGATTGGATAATGATGTTTACCCTCAAAGAAATCAACCTCGAAAGGCAAAATGGAGAACAGTTCATCTACATCGCGACGGATGTTTTTGATGCGATATTCTTTCCACGCCCAAATTTTGGGAGAAATATAGTAGTAAACAGGTATTTGTGTATTACTATGGATATACTTGGCAATGTCTAAGTTAAAACCTGGATAATCGACGAGAATCAGCACATCTGGTTGCCACTCAACAATATCTTGCTTGCATAGACGCATATTGGCAAATATGGTCTTCAAGTGTAGCAACACAGGAATGAACCCCATATATGCCAACTCGCGATAATGTTTCACCAGTGTACCACCCACTGTGGCCATCAAATCACCTCCAAAGAAACGGAACTGAGCCGCTTGATCAACTTCCTGCAAAGCTGCCATCAAGTGGGATGCATGAAGGTCACCGGATGCCTCGCCTACAATCAGGTAATACTTCATATCAGAACCAAGATTTCAATTCATTCATCAGTTCACGGGCAGTCACATCGACTGTTGTTGGGGTGATGGCCACATAACCATTCTTCAATGCCCACTGATCAGTGTTTTCATTCTCAGGGTCGGTGTTTTGATATTCACCAGCCATCCAGAAGAATTGTGAGTCACCTCTATGTGCAAAGCTCTCCCACTCGTTCACCCAGATGCCTTTTGCCTGTTCACAGATGCGCACACCTTTCAGCTCCTTCACCTTCGGGAAATTCACATTCAGACAGGTTAGTGCAGGTAGTCCACGTTCCAAGACCTTCTCCACAATAGACCGGATATACGGACCTGCCGGTTCGAAATCGGCATCGGCTTCATGATCGCAAAGAGAAAAGGCCACCGATGGGATGCCACGTATAGCCCCCTCTATCACAGCACCTAATGTGCCGGAATAGTGTACATTAATGGATGAATTATCACCATGATTTATGCCACCTATTATTATATCAGGCTGACGGTCGATCACTGTATAGAAAGCTAGTTTTATGCAATCAACTGGAGTGCCAGAGCACTTATAAACGGAAAGACCCACATCCTTGCGAACCATCTGATACTGCACAGGCTCATGGACTGAAACAGCACACGATACACCTGAACGGGGTGCATCGGGAGCCATCACCACAATGTCACCCAATGGGCGCAAAAAACGAATCAATGCACTAATACCTTTTGAAATTACGCCATCATCATTCGAGATTAAGATAAGCGGTTTGTTGTTCTCCATAATCGATTCACTAAATAATTCGATTGCAAAGGTAAGCATAAACATTCTTTTTTGCCAACTTATTTTAAAATTTTAAGGAATTAACACCTATTTAATCAATATGTGGGATATTTTCCCTATATTTGCAGAATTAATTGCTAAGATTATGGGAAAGATCATTGCTTTAGCTAACCAAAAGGGAGGTGTGGGTAAAACCACAACCACCATTAACCTGGCAGCATCGTTGGCCACCTTAGAGAAGAAAGTGCTGGTGGTGGATGCTGATCCACAGGCCAATGCTTCATCGGGATTGGGTATCGATATCAAGAAAATCGATTGCTCAATCTACGAATGTTTGATTGACAACGCTGATGTGCGTACCGCCATTCAAGATACAGAATTAGACTCGCTGAAGGTTATTCCTTCACACATCAACCTGGTAGGTGCAGAGATTGAGATGTTGAACATGAAGGGACGCGAACGTATTATGAAGAAGGTGCTCGCCCCATTGAAGGACGATTTCGACTATATCTTAATCGACTGTTCACCCTCTTTGGGATTGATTACTGTAAATGCACTTACTGCAGCAGATTCGGTGATTATACCAGTGCAAGCCGAGTACTTTGCCTTGGAGGGTATCAGTAAACTGCTGAATACCATCAAGATTATCAAGACGAAGTTGAATTCCGAATTGGAGATTGAAGGTTTCTTGCTGACCATGTATGATTCTCGTCTGCGCCAAGCCAACCAGATTTACGATGAGGTGAAGAAACATTTCCAGGAACTGGTGTTCAAGACTGTGATTCAGCGAAATGTGAAATTGAGTGAAGCTCCAAGCTTTGGCTTGCCGGCCATCTTGTATGATGCCGACTCGAACGGTGCACGCAACCACATGGCTTTGGCAAAGGAGTTGATTGAAAGAAACGAACATTGATTATTTGATAAATGAAGAAGAAAGCTTTGGGCAGAGGCCTTGACGCCTTGCTTGACATAAGTGATATACAAACGGAAGGATCGTCTTCCATCAATGAAATTGAGTTGGATAAGATCAAGGTTAATCCCAACCAACCTCGTCATGAGTTTAACCCTGAGGCACTGCAAGAACTGGCCGACTCCATTGCCGAGATTGGTATCATTCAACCGATTACATTGCGTGAAACAGATGAAGATGAATACCAGATCATTGCAGGCGAACGCCGTTTCCGTGCAGCACAGATGGCTGGTTTAAAAACAATCCCTGCCTACATCCGAACGGCAAGCGATGAGAATGTGATGGAGATGGCGCTGATAGAGAATATCCAACGTGAGGATCTGAACTCGGTGGAAATTGCATTGGCCTATCAGCATTTACTTGACCAATATAACCTGACACAGGAAAGGTTGAGCGAACGTGTAGGCAAAAACCGGGCAACTATCGCCAACTATCTGCGTTTGTTGAAGTTACCGGCTGAGATTCAGATGGGTTTGCAGAACAAACAGATAGAAATGGCTCATGCCCGTGCACTGGTATCGTTGGCTGACCCCAAGTTGCAAGTAAAGGTGTATCGTGAAATCCTTGACAACGATTATTCTGTGCGACAAGTGGAAGAAATGGTGAAGTCGCTCACACAAGGAGAAGCCGTAAATGTGGGAAGCAAGAAGCTAAAACCCAAAGGCGTAAAGATGCCAGAGGAGTACAAGCTGTTGAAACAACAGCTCACCAACTTCTTCAAAGCCAAGGTGCAACTCACTTGCTCACCGAAGGGTAAGGGCAAGATCAGCATCCCATTCAATAATGAAGAGGATCTGGAACGCATCATGGCATTGTTTGATACGATGAAGTGAATTATGCAAATAAGAAGATATCGGACATATCGTTTCACGTGGATACTGCTGACTCTTCTATTGTTGGCGTTCGTCAGTGCTGCTGAAGCACAGAACAACGATTCAAGGGCTTCACGAAGAAGAAGACACATGCAGGTGAACGACAGCATTCTACTTGCCACTCCTGACAGTATCGATGTTGCCAACAGACAGCAACTCATGCAGTTGGAATCACCAGTGGTGATAGATGTAAAGAATGCTGACAGTATCCAACTACCTAAACAATGGATACCCAATCCTACCAAGGCAACTTGGATGGCACTGGTGTTTCCTGGTGGAGGTCAGATATACAATAAGAAGTATTGGAAGTTGCCCATCTTCTATGCAGGTTTTGCTGGATGTGCCTATGCGCTGACGTGGAACAACCGTATGTATAAGGACTATTCCTCGGCATACAAAGATGCGGTAAACAACAACTGGACAGCCAAGAGTATTACTGAGTTGATACCCAAACGATATTTGGAGAGGACATCGTCAACCCAAGTTACGGAGCTGTTGCGTAAACGTAAGGACACATACCGACGATACAGAGACATCAGTGTGTTTGCCTTCATTGCCGTTTATGCATTGTCGGTCATCGATGCCTACGTGGATGCCGAACTGTCGAATTTCGACATTTCACCCGACCTGAGTATGCGGGTGAAACCTGCCGTTATCGACAACCAATGGTCTTCGAGAGGAGGATTGAAGAACCAAGCTGTTGGCTTGGAATGCAGTCTGGAATTCTAACCATTGATAATTGACGATTGACAATTGACGATTAACGATTGACAACTAAAAAGATTTAACATAAAGCTCTATATATTTATGACATTAAAGGTTTTAAATAGAAAAAGATACAGAATCGGAATGGCATTGACATTACTATTTGTCAATTGTCTGTTGTCAATTGTCAATGTTTACAGTCAAGAGACCTTCGACGTAACCATTCACGATAGTAACGGTGGCACACATACCGAATCATTTGAGTTGCCATTGAGCATGACCTACCCCATCGATAGTTTACTATCCGACTGGAAAGCAAAGAATTATATCGACTTGGGTAAAGACTGTAGTACAAGCGACGAGAATCCGTTGTTTAGCGATTCTGTCTATATTGATCGCCTGAGTCGCATACCATCCATCATCGAGATGCCATACAACGAGGTGGTACGCGAGTTCATCGAGAAATACACTTCCGGACGTTTGCGTCAACGCATGTCGTTGATGCTGAGTCTCAGTAATTTCTACATCCCCATGTTCGAAGAAGCGCTCTATGCTTACGATTTGCCTTTAGAGTTGAAATACCTTCCCATCATCGAGTCGGCTCTCAACCCCAATGCCATATCCCGAGCAGGAGCCAGTGGACTGTGGCAATTCATGTTGGGCACAGGCAAGCTCTACGGACTGGAAAACAACAGTTACGTGGATGAACGTCAAGACCCAATCAAATCAACCTGGGCAGCAGTGCGTTACCTCAAGGATATGTATGATATCTACAAAGACTGGAATTTAGCCATTGCAGCCTATAACTGTGGTCCAGGTAATGTGAACAAGGCCATCAGCCGTTCGGGTAAACGTGACTATTGGGAAATCTACAACTACCTGCCTAAGGAGACCCGTGGCTATGTGCCCTCTTTCATTGCCGCCAATTATGTGATGACCTATTATTGTCACCACAACATTTGCCCCATGGAAACCAATATGCCAGAAGCAACGGATACCATACAGGTGAATCACAACGTTCATTTCCAACAGATTGCCGATATTTGTGGAGTGGACATCGATATGATCAAGAGTCTGAACCCGCAATATAAGCGTAGCATCATCCCAGGCGACTCGAAACCTCAAACTCTGCGATTGCCTCAGAACTATGTGGGGATGTTCATCGAGAAACAAGACACCATCTATGCCCATCGGGCGAACGAGTTCTTCAAGAATCGCAAGGTAGTGGCCATCCCCCAACAGAATGCCCGCCAGCAACGCACAAGTAATAGTTCTCAACGCACCACGCCTACCGTCCCTGCCAATGGTACGGCCACCATCCATAAGATTCAGAGTGGCGAGTCGCTTTCCACCATTGCAGCTCGCTATGGTGTGACTGTCAATCAGTTGAAGAGTTGGAATGGCATCAGTGGTACACGCATCACTGCAGGACAGACATTGAAGATATATAAGTAGAAGAAAACCAAACTAAGCTATGCAGATCGATAATGAGGAAAAAATGATTCAGCAAGCATTTCAGGAACTGCTGAACGATTATTTGGCAACAAAGCATCGCAAACGCGTGGAAATCATCACGAAAGCGTTCAATTTCGCCAATCAGGCTCACAAAGGCATCCGACGCCTTTCTGGTGAGCCTTACATCCTGCATCCCATCAGCGTAGCTAAGATTGTATGCAATGAGATCGGACTGGGCTCTACCTCTATCAGTGCCGCTTTGTTGCACGATGTGGTGGAAGATACCGACTATACCGTTGAAGATATCGAGAATATCTTCGGCCCCAAGATTGCACAGATTGTTGACGGCCTTACCAAAATTTCAGGTGGTATCTTTGGTGAGCATGCTTCAGCCCAGGCTGAGAATTTCAAGAAATTGCTCCTAACCATGAACGACGACATCCGTGTCATCCTCATCAAGATAGCCGACCGTCTCCACAACATGCGCACACTGGAGTCGCAAGCACCCAACAAACAATACAAGATTGCAGGCGAAACACTCTACCTCTATGCTCCATTGGCTTATCGCCTGGGCTTGAACAAGATCAAGACCGAGCTGGAGAACCTGAGCTTCAAATACGAGCATCCCGAAGAATACCGAGAAATAGAGAACAAGTTGCAAGAAACAGCAGCTGAGCGAGATAAGGTGTTTAAAGAGTTTACTGCCCCCATCCGTGAACAACTCGATAAGATGGGACTTAAATACCGAATTATAGCCCGTGTAAAAGCAGTGTATTCTATTTGGAACAAGATGCAGACCAAACATGTCACCTTCGACGAGGTGTATGATATTCTGGCTGTACGAATCATCTTCGAGCCTATCTCCATCGACGAAGAGATGAACAACTGCTTCGACATTTACGTGAAGCTCTCACAAATCTATAAGCCACACCCCGACCGGATACGCGATTGGGTAAGTCACCCAAAAGCCAATGGATATCAAGCGTTACACGTTACATTGATGGCCAACAACGGTCAGTGGATAGAGGTGCAGATTCGTAGTGAGCGCATGAATGACATCGCTGAGCAGGGCTTTGCTGCCCATTGGAAGTACAAAGAGGGTGCTGCCCAGGCGGAAGACATTTCACCCGCCGACGATGATCCCGAATTGAACAAGTGGCTCATCACCATCAAGGAGATTCTGGACGATCCAGAACCAGACGCCTTGGATTTCCTGGATACCATCAAACTTAATCTCTTTGCTCAAGAGATCTTTGTGTTCACCCCGAAGGGCGACATCAAGACCTTGCCTCAGAACTCTACGGTTTTGGATTTTGCCTTCTCACTCCACACCGAGCTTGGTGCACATTGTATTGGAGCCAAGGTGAACCATAAGCTGGTGCCCCTGAGCCACAAGCTGAGTAGTGGCGACCAAGTGGAGATACTGACATCACGCTCACAAAAGGTACAACCAGAATGGGAGAATATTGCTGCAACCGCCAAGGCTCGTGCCAAGATAGCATCTATCTTGCGCAAGGAAGCCAAGGTGACCCAGCAGAAGGGTATGAATTTGCTGAGTGAATTCCTCAAGACTGAAGGTATCTATGTGGATGAAATGGTGCTCAACAAACTCACGCGCCTACACGAAAAGCCCAATCACGATAGTTTGCTGGAAGCCATTGGTTCTCAATCGATCACCTTAGGAGAAGATGACCTCAACATCCTGAAGGGCAAGAACAATTCTTCTTGGCGCAGATTCCTGAAGCTGCCTTTTGGCAACAAAGACAAGAACGAGGCTGACACAAAAGAAGAACCTCAGGAACAACAACCTGTGATTGAGAAGAAACAGGTGAAGCAACTCACAAAGCAGATCCTGAAACTCACCGAAGAGAGCATCCAGAACAAATACATCATTGCCGATTGTTGCCAACCCATTCCAGGCGATGATGTCTTGGGCTATCTTGACGTAAAAGGCAAGATAACCATCCACAAGCGCCAATGTCCTGTAGCTGTGAAGCTGAAGAGCAGTTATGGCAATCGCATCATTGCCACCCAATGGGATACGCACAAGCAACTCACTTTCTTGGTAACCATTAACATCAAGGGCCTTGATCGCATGGGTCTTTTAAACGATGTCACCCAGGTTATCTCTCACCAGATGAGCGTGAACATCCGCAAGGTGATCATCGAAACTGTTGAGGGTATCTTCGAAGGCAATATCCAAATGTATGTGCACGATGTGGACGATGTTCATGCCATCATCGCTGAGCTGAAACGCATCAAAAACATTCAAGAAGTAATCAGAGAATAGAATCCTTCAATTCCTCTACTTGCTCATAGGTAAAGGAATCCAAGGCATCTCTCATACCTGCCACCTCATTACGGATCTGCTTGAGGCGCTCAATCACCTCCACTTTCTTGTCGGTATTGTCTTTGTTCACCTTCAACCGTTGGCGTGCACCAGGGATGGTCATCCCCTCTTCCTTCACCAGATGATGGATCAACTTCAACAGATCTATATCCTTTTGTTGATACTGACGGATACCTCGCCCAGCCTTTTTAGGGGTCAAGTCAGGAAACTCTTTCTCCCAAAAACGCAGGGTAGATTCATTCACTTGAAACATTTCAGCCACCTCACTGATGGAATAATACAGCTTTAATTCAGTCTCTTTGTTCAGCATAATCGGATTTTTTTGTAAAACTAATAAAAAAGATGTATCTTTGCAACCAAATTTAGAAAAAAGTTAAAAAAAATCGTTTGTTATGTTGACAGCTAATGAGATAAGAGACGCTTTTACAGGTTTCTTCGAGAGCAAAGGACACCATAAGGTTCCATCTGCTCCAATGGTAATCAAGGATGACCCTACGCTGATGTTTACCAACGCAGGCATGAACCAGTTCAAGGACATTATATTGGGCAATCGCCCTGCACAATGGAAGCGTGTGACCGACTCGCAGAAGTGTTTACGTGTAAGTGGTAAGCACAACGATCTGGAAGAGGTGGGTCACGACACCTATCACCACACCATGTTTGAGATGTTAGGCAATTGGTCGTTTGGTGACTATTTCAAGAAGGAAGCCATCAGCTGGGCTTGGGAGTTCTTGGTGGATGTACTGAAACTGAATCCCGAAGACCTCTACGCAACTGTGTTTGAAGGCTCTCCCGAGGAAGGTCTGGAACGCGACAACGAAGCTGCCGGCTATTGGGAACAATTCTTACCCAAGAGCCACATCATCAATGGCAACAAGCATGATAACTTCTGGGAGATGGGCGACACGGGTCCTTGTGGTCCCTGTTCAGAGATTCACCTCGACTCACGCTCTGCTGAAGAAAAAGCTGCTGTGCCTGGATATGAGTTGGTGAACAAAGACCATCCTCAGGTGATTGAGATCTGGAACCTGGTGTTCATGCAATATAATCGAAAGGCCGACCAAAGTCTGGAGCCATTGCCAGCTAAGGTAATCGACACTGGTATGGGCTTTGAACGTCTTGTCCGTTCGCTCCAAGGCAAGCAATCTAACTATGATACTGACATCTTCCAACCTATCATCCGGGAGATTGGAAATTTGTCAAACCTTCAGTATGGCAAAGATGAGAAGGTGGATGTGGCTATGCGTGTGGTAGCCGATCACCTTCGCACCATTGCTTTCTCCATTGCCGACGGACAGCTTCCAAGCAATGCCAAAGCAGGTTATGTAATTCGTCGCATCCTGCGTCGTGCCATCCGTTATGCTTACACATTCTTGAATCAGAAAGAGGCATTTATCTATAAGCTTTTGCCAGTTCTCATCCGTGAGATGGGCACCACCTATCCTGAATTGGAAGCACAACGCGACCTCATTGCCAAGGTGATGAAGGAAGAGGAGGATTCTTTCTTGCGCACATTAGACAATGGCATCAGCCTGCTCAACAAGGCCATGGACGAGGTGAAAGCCCAGGGCAAGACCGAGCTGGATGGCGTACAAGCATTTACCCTGTTCGACACCTACGGCTTCCCACTCGACCTTACCGAACTGATTTGCCGTGAGAACGGCCTCACTGTTGATGAAAAGCAGTTTGCAGAGGAGATGGAAAAGCAGAAAGCTCGTGCGCGTAACGCAGCTGCAGTGGAAACAGGCGACTGGATAACTCTGCGTGAAGGAGAAACCGAGTTTGTGGGTTATGACTATAGCGAATACGAATGCCAAATACTGCGTTATCGTAAGATCAGCCAGAAAAAGAAGACTTACTATCAGATTGTGCTCGACCACACTCCTTTCTATGCTGAGATGGGTGGACAGGTTGGCGAAAGTGGTGTGATCTGCAGTGAGTTTGAGACCATCGAGATTGTTGACACCAAGCAAGAGAACGGCATGCCCGTGCACATCGCCCTCAAACTGCCAGAGCATCCAGAAGCCAACTTCATGGCTTGTGTTGATGTTGAGAAACGTGCAGCCAGTGCGGCAAACCACTCGGCTACCCACTTGCTCGATGCTGCTTTGCGTCAGGTATTGGGTACCCATGTGGAACAGAAGGGCTCATACGTTTCAGACGAGACCCTCCGTTTCGACTTCTCTCACTACCAGAAAGTAACTGATGAGGAGTTGCGTCAGGTTGAACGCATAGTGAATGCCAAGATTCGTGAGGACATTCCTTTGCAAGAGCATCGCAACACTCCTTTAGAGGAAGCGAAAAAGATGGGTGCCATCGCATTGTTTGGTGAAAAATATGGAGATAAAGTCCGTGTTATTCAGTTTGCCGAGAGTGTTGAGTTCTGTGGTGGTATCCACGTGAAGTCAACAGGCCACATTGGCATGTTCAAGATCGTGAGTGAGAGCAGTGTAGCTGCAGGTGTGCGTCGTATTGAAGCCATCACGGGCAAGCGACTGGAAGATCTCTTGTACACCATGGAAGATACCTTGAAGGGTCTGAGGGCTATGTTTAACAATGCACCCGATCTGATGGCTACAGTACAGAAGTTCATCAGCGAGCATGATGGCATGAAGAAGGAAGTGGAGAAATTCCAAGCTCAAGCCGTTGAAAATATCAAGGACAAATTGTTGGCTCATGCTGAGACCTACAATGGCATCAAGATAGTGAGATCAGTTATGCCTATGTCAGCCAGTGCTGCTAAAGACTTGGTATTCAAGATCCGTGCTGCTGTTCCAGAACGACTGCTCTGTGTAATTGGTACAGTAGAGGGCAATCGTCCGCTATTAAGTGTCATGATCAGTGAAGATTTGGTGAAAGAGCATAACCTGAACGCAGGTGCCCTGGTTCGCGAAGCCAGCAAGCTTATCCAAGGTGGTGGTGGTGGTCAACCACACTATGCTACTGCAGGCGGCAAGAATGCCGATGGTCTCCATGCGGCAGTAGATAAGGTTCTGGAACTGGCCAAAGGATAAACCATTAAACATAAAAAGGCGGGGCTCAGAAAGCCTCGCCTTTTTCATATCACCTGTTCTTTCGGATAATTCACCAAGAAAAGCGTTCCTGTAGCTCGTGTGAAAGCCGTATAAAGCCAGCGAAAATAATCGGGTGTCAAGGCATCCTCTGGCATATAACCTTGATCTATAAACACATTCGTCCACTGTCCGCCCTGTGCCTTATGGCAAGTAACGGCGTATGCATACTTTATCTGCAAGGCATTATAGTACGGGTCTTCCTTCAGTTTCTTCATCCTGTCTCGCTTCAACGGAATATCCTCATAATCCTCTAACACCTTGTTGAACAATTGTTCCTGTTCCTCTTTTGTCAAGGCAGGTGCCTCACTATGTAAGGTGTCAAGCAACACGGTGGCCTCCACCTCTACATCACAATCGGGCAAAGTCAGCATCACATCGGCAAAGCGAAAGCCATACAATTCACGTTCATTCCTCACCCTTCTCACCACGGCCATCTCTCCGTTGGCAATAAAGTCCAATCGTTTCTCATGCTGAGTCCAGAAATAGTTGTTTTTCGCCACCATCAATCTATCTCCCCCCTCCAACTCAGCCTCACGCCACAGAATCTGGGCCCTTATACCATTATTATATATATGGGCACGTTTGTTAGAACGGCAAATCACAATCGTCTCGTCCTCCCCATCATGTTGGTAACAATCCTCCAGTTGGCCTATCAAATCCTGTCCACTTATCACCCGTATATCGGCAAAGCCTGTTAGTCGTATCTTTGGCAAGGCATAGCACTCATTCTGGGCAATCAGTTGGCGCAGGGAAGTGGCGTTCCATAAGATACCCGATTCCTGTCCCTGCCTCACCACCTGCGTCAGCGTTTCCTCCAGCACCTGCAACCCATAACCCTGAAAGGTTTGGGAAAAGAGAGCCGGACTCATTTCCTCACCTACGGGAGGCAACTGGGCTGTATCACCCATCAGCATCAATCGGCAACCCTCACCACTGTAAACGAAACGAATCAAATCGTCCAACAAGTATCCTGACCCGAAGGCCGAACCAGCCAACCCCTCGTTTGAAATCATCGATGCCTCGTCCACGATGAATAGCGTATGCTTGGCCAGATTGTCGTTCAGCGAAAAGCTCCCCATATCTGCCCCCATCGACTGTTGACGATATATTATTTTATGTATGGTATATGCCGGATGATCGGCATACGAAGCAAAAACCTTGGCTGCCCTACCCGTCGGAGCCAGTAAAACGCACTTTTGTCGCATCTGCTCAAGCGTCCGCACCAATGCACTGAACAAAGAAGTCTTTCCAGTACCTGCATACCCCTTTAAGAGGAAAACACTGTCGTTTTTTGGCAAAAGTAAAAAAACTGACAGTCTTTTTAGCACTTTTTCCTGTTCAAGTGTTGGTTGATACGGAAAATTTTCTTTAATTTGCTGCATCAAATGATTTTTTATCATCTTTTATGAAAAAAATTGTTTGCAATGGCAAAATTAGAGAAAATTTTTTGTAATTTTGCAGGGTAGAATATAATAACTAAAAAAAAATAATAACATGAAAGCAGTATTAAACATTGTTTTGGCTGCCATTGCAGTATTTTTACTCTACATTTGCTATGAGAGTGTGATGGGGCCTGTCAGATTTGAAGAAGAAAAAGGTATTCGAGACAAAGCCGTTCAGGCACGTTTGCTGGACATCCGTAAAGCGCAAGCTGAGTATAGCAATACTCACGACCGCCAGTACACTAACAACTTTGATTCTCTGATTTACTTCGTAAAGAACCAGAAGCTCCCTCTCGTGTTCAAGAAGGGTGTGTTGAGCGACGCACAGCTTGAAAGCGGTCTGACAGAAGCAAAGGCAATGGCTATCATCAATAAGGCCAAGAAAACTGGCAAGTACGATGAAGTAAAGAAGAATGGTTTGGAGAACTTCTCTCGCGATACCACCTGGGTGGCTGTTATCGATACCATCTTCCCAAAGGGCTTCAACGCAGACTCTCTGCGCTATGTACCTTACGGCAAGGGCGTACAGTTCCAGATGGATACCTTGACCCAGATAGCTCGTTCTGGCGCTCCTATCTGTCTGCTCGAGGTTAAGACTCCTTATGAAGTTTACTTGGGCGACCTTGACAAGCAGGAAATCATCAATCTCAAAGACCAGCAGGAGCAGTTGAACAAGTACTGTGGTCTGAAGATCGGTGACCTGGAGACTGCAAACAACAATGCAGGTAACTGGGAGTAATTCTGCACAGCACATATTATCCATCCGCTTATCAGCGGATGGATTTTATTTTGCCATCCTTAACACGAAAGCTAAGGAGGGAAGTGATTCGTACACCTATTATATATATAAGGTGGACGAATCTCTTTCTATAGCTGCCAACTTCAAGCAGGCAATAGCCCAGCTCGATTGGCTCAGCTTTACCTATCAGGCAGTACACATCGTTATTACCACCAGGCGTTTCACAATCATGCCCTTGGATTTCTTCGAGGATGAACAGGCAGAAACCATCTTCTACCATAACTTCCATCCCATCGACAACGAGGAGGTGGTCTATAACATCCTGCGGAAGAGCGACCAAGTGATATTGTTTGGCATCGACAAAGCCCTGTCCTCACTCATATACGAACTTTTCCCCGATGCCCACTTGCAAGTGCAAGCTACTCCACTTTTTGAATATCTGGCCATACAAAACCGTCAGGTTCAGCATCGCCAGATGTTGTGCTTTGTGGCTGACCATACCCTTACCATCGGTGTGATGGAGCATCGCAACCTGCTGTTTGGCAATAGCTTTTCATGCAATTGTACTTCTGATCGCCTCTATTACATCCTGTATTGTTGGAAACAGCTGGGCATGAACCAACTGGTCGATGAGCTTTTGCTGGCTGATAACACCACCCCTGCACAAAATGGGGCACCATCGCTCCAACAAGAGCTCTCACGCTTCATCCAGCAAGTCAACCCTCTACAGTCACCCACTTATCTCGACCTCCAGTCATTCATCGCATGAGGGTAGTCAGTGGCATATACAAAGGCAGGCGCTTCGATGTGCCCCACTCTTTCAAGGCTCGTCCAACTACCGACTTTGCCAAAGAGAATCTGTTTAATGTATTGGGTAACCTCATTGATTTCGATGACGAGGTACATGCCCTCGACCTTTTTGCTGGAACAGGAAGTATTAGCCTCGAGCTTCTCTCACGAGGTTGCTCGCAAGTGGTGAGCATCGAGAAAGACCGTGACCACTATGCATTTATCAGTAAAGTAAAGAAAGAATTGGGCAATACGGCTTGGTTGCCCTTCAAAACCGACGTGTTCAAGTTCATCAGCCGTTGCAACGAGCAGTTCGACCTGGTGTTTGCCGATCCACCCTATGCTTTGCCCCAGCTATCCTCATTGCCCGACCTCGTTTTCCAACACAATCTGTTAAAGCCCAATGGATTGTTTATTCTGGAGCATGGAAAGGACTATGACTTCCAGCAGCATCCCCACTTTATGCAACATCGCAAGTATGGTGCTGTAAATTTCTCTTTCTTTCAGGTCACAACAAGGGCGACATCAAACGGATAAAACTCTCAAGCGCCTTACTCCTGCGCGATCGTTTCTCCCATTGTTTCAAGAAGATTTGCTTGCTCTCTCGCTGGTCGGCCAGGAAAAACTCACGTGCTTTGACGGCCACCTGTCCATCGTAGATAAAGGCATTGGCCTCGAAGTTATGCTCGAAACTACGGAAATCCATGTTGGTGGAACCAATGGTGGTGAGCATGTCATCGCTCACCATCAACTTCGAATGCAGGAACCCCTTCTGATAGAAATACACCTTCACCCCTGCCTGCAGCACATCGGTCAGATACGATCGTGAGCCCCATTGTGCCAACTTCGTATCAGTCTGCTCTGGTATCATCAGGCGAACATCCACCCCTGCCATCGCTGCAGTCTGCAGAGCATTCAGCATGGCCTCAGAAGGCAGAAAATAAGGCGTTTGCACATAGAAATAACGCTTGGCATTACTGATGGCTTTAATCAAGCCATTCATGATTTCCTGTCCTGGTTGCACAGGCGAACTGGTCACCACCTGAATCATTGCCGAACCCATGTTGCCAACCTCTGGGAAATAATGGTCAGATGTCAACAAGGTACGATCGGTGAAATACCAGTCCAGTATGAAGACCGTTTGCAAACCGTACACAGCTTTGCCTCTAATCAGCATGTGGGTATCACGCCAAATACCCCAAGGCACACCTGTAACATAGCGTTCGGCAAGGTTCATGCCACCAATGAAACCTGTACGTCCGTCAATCACCACCAGTTTACGATGGTTTCTATAGTTTATCTTACTGGTAAACAAAGGGAACCTCACCTTCAGGAAACTCCTCACCTCAATGCCTGCCTCCATCATCCCATTGAAGAAAGCATTGGGTGTCTGCCAACTTCCCACATCGTCGTATATCACCCTTACAGTCACCCCTTGGCGAGCCTTTTCTACCAACACATCACGAATCTGCTGACCCACAGCATCATCGGAAAAAATATACGACTCCATGTGGATAAAATCTTGGGCTGCCTGTAGTTCGTTCACCAGTGCAGCAATCCAACTGACACCATCTATATAAATCTCGGTCTCGTTGCCAGCAAAGGGGAAAGCGTGGTTGGAATGTCGAAATAGCGACACCAGTCCTTCATAGCCTGCTGGCACCTCGTTGTCGGTCTGCGAAAGGTATTCCGTCTCTGGCCTTTTCAGTAATTTATTAAAACTCCGCTTGCTGATAATCTGGTCGCGACGATGGGTTCTACCAAAGAAGATATAAAACACCAGGCCAATCACAGGCAGGAACACCAGCACCAATACCCAGGCTATGGTCTTCACAGGATTACGATTCTCCAGCACCACCACCCAGATGGTACTCAGTATCACCGCCAAATAGATCAGATATACCGACCACGAAGCTACTAATCCCACTATTTCATTCCATGCAGACATTATTCTCCTGGCCTTCTTCCGCCTCCGAAGCCTCCGCCACCGCCTCCTGGGCGACCACCACCGCCTCCGAAGCCACCTGGACGACCGCCACCGTTAAAGTCACCTGGAGGAGGACCTTGGAAATCGCCAGGTCCACGCCTCTGCTGCTGACGTGCATTTCTTCCTCCAAAGATATTCAGACGGTAGATAAAATGCACCATCACATAACTGTTAATGGCATTATACTGGTTCACCGAACGGCCATTAGCAGAAAGCGATCGCATAATCGTGCTCTGCTTCTTCAAGATATCATACGCCTCCACACTCAATGATGCAGCTCCCTTAAACAACGACTGGGAAACCTGCGCATTCCAAATCAACTCGTCACGGTTCATGCTCTTGTCACTATATCCACGTCGAGCCTGGTTCGTAATGTTCGTTGAGATCGTCATGTTCCATGGCAATGTAAACTGCGTATTTGCACCATACGAAAACGTAAATGGCTCCTGATTGTTCTGCGTATTCAGCTTATTTCGTTCAATGCTGTAATTAATCGCTCCATTGATGCCAAACTCAAACCAGTCGTTGCGATAAGCACCATTCACACGCTCGCCTAATGTCAGGTTCGTAGTAGTATTCTTCTGCTCAATGTGCGTCCTGTTATCCGTCAGATAACCCACATTGTTGGTATAGCCTACCTGCGTAAACGTATTAATGGTAAACTTCTGGTTCTTCAGTGCCGTATTATAGTTGAACATACCATTGATATTCCAATTGCCATTGATATTCTTCGGCATTGTGGTCCATCCACCAGTCTTTTCGTTATATACTCTACTGTTACTGATGCTGTTCTGTGAAGCGTTGAAGAACACATTGGCCGAAATACCACGTTGTCTTTCTGCATTGTAGGTGTTATAGAACATCGTCACAGTGTGGGTAAACGAAGGCTTCAAGCCCGGATTACCCACCCTTATATTCAGCGGATTGGTATAATCCGTTATAGGCAACAGATTCTCCATGCTGGGCTGTGAACTTCTGCCTCGATACTGGAACCTCAGCTGACTCACTTTCGAGAATCGATACCTGAAATCGACATTTGGTGCAAAATTGAACACGTTGCGAGTGGTATCTATCATATAGTCGCCCTGCTTATACGAGAGCACCGTATGCTGTGGCTGTAGGTTGATACCTGCACTCAACTGATACTTCTCACGATTGAATCGAAGAGTTACCGATCCCTCATGATTGTAATAGCGATATTCGGCATACTTGCCCAAGCTGTCCACCTCGGCAGTCTGATAGCCTGAAGGCAGGGCATCGCCCAATGCCCATGGGAAGTCGTTCAGACTATACGTCTTGCGATCGTTCTTATCGAAGCTATACTGAAACTGATAGCTGAACTGCAGGAAAGTGTTCTTGGCAATCGGCTCGCTATAAGTCACCTGTGCCGAATAAGTTGTATTCTTAGCAGGTGTAGCAATATATTGGTTGCGAATGAGCGTCGAGTCACCTCCAAGCTCACTCACTAACTGGTAATATCTGGTCAGTGATTGTGTATATTGGTCGTTGTCATTATCCCCATAGCGGAACGTTCCACGGAAAGTCACATTTCGTCCGGCATCATTCAACTTACGGTTAATCTGTAAGGTGCTGTTCACACTCAGTTGGTTCTGCTTCGTCATATTGGCACTGGCTGTCAGGTTGCGACGAATTTCTCTCAACGGGTCAGATTCTGACAGAATGTCGAATGAAAGGTATTCGTTCGGATCGTCCACCAGCTGATAGGGATCACTGCTGAAAGTACCGCTTTGCGAACTAGAGCCATTGTTGGTCTTGCCCCACGAAATGGTGGGTCGGAACAATATGTTGGTCAATGCATTTGGTTTCCATTCAATACGCATGTTGGCGTTCCACTGGTGGTTCTTGTTGCGACTCATCGAGTTAGAGTTCATGAACGAGCTACTTCCATCCAACAGGAAGTTCTCCTGCGAGCCTTTGTTCACCACATCATTGTCACGCCAGTTATAACGGATGCTACCACCCAATTCCAGCTTTTCTGTTTCAGTGGCAAAGCTCATGCCAATGGTCTTCGTGGCCGTCAAGCCATTGTTACGGCCAAAGCGGAATCCACCACCTCCTCCACCACCAGAGAAACCTTGGTCGTTCACATTGTTGGCACTGCCCATGAATGTCAGCTGTGTAGATCCGTTGAAATAGTTCATCATCGCACGACTGGTATATCGTTTTTCCGTACCTGCACCTAAGTCGATGTTGCCAAACAAGCCCTGATTCATATTCTTCTTCACCGTCAGGTCAAGCACAGTCTCTTCTTCACCATCCTCGATACCAGTCACACGAGCCATATCGCTCTGTCGGTCGTAAGTCTTCAGGTTCTCCACCATATCCACTGGTAAGTTCTTCAAACCTGTCTGCACATCACCTCCAAAGAACTCCTTACCGTTCACCATCAGCTTCTTGATATCCTTGCCATTGATCTTGATGTTACCTTGGTCGTCCACCTCGGCACCAGGCAACTTCTTCACAAGTTCTTCCAGCATCGCTCCTTCGGGAGTTCGGTAAGCACTGGCATTATATAATAAGGTGTCCTCCACCACCTGCACCTGTGAAGCCATGGCTGTCACGATCGCTTCTTGTAGGGCAATGGCATCTATCTCCATCTTCTTCGTGCCCACATCCACGTTTGGGCGGTTGTTTGTCAACGTCAGTTGCTCAAACATGTTCTTGTATCCAATGAACGAAATCTTCATCAGATACTTGCCTGGACCCACCTTTGGTAGTTCAAACTGTCCTTGTTCAAGAGTGGCAGCACCATTCACGTAGGCACTGTCGGGCATCGTCATCAGCTGTACGGTAGCCTGCACCACAGGCTCACCTGAGTCTTTGTCCACCACCTTACCTCTCACGGTAATGTTTCTGGTCTGTGCCACAGCTGTTGCCGTCACCAGCAACATCAATAAGAATAATAGCTTTCTCATTTCTTTTCAATCCAAATGTTAATAAATACGGCTTTATGACACCATTTTGCCAAGCAAGTTTAATGTCTCCGTAATTTATTTAAAATATTTTAAGTTTTTTCGCTCGCAAAGATACATCATTTCTCAATAAGTTTTATCTTTGCAATCTTAAAGTATCATAAAACCAGCGAATATGAACAACCAAGACGTCATCCTATGTCAAGATTTAAGGAACAGCCTCACTGAAGCGGTGAGCCTTGTCAAGCCCGATCAAGTATATATCCTTACTGATGTCACCACCCATCGTCTTTGTCTGCCTTTACTGGCAGGCATCCCAGTACTGGCACAGTCGCACGACATTGTCATTGCTGCAGGCGATGAGAACAAGAACCTCGATACCCTGGCAGAAGTATGGCAAGCCTTAAGCGAAGGGGGAGCCACACGCCACAGTCTCCTGATCTGCTTAGGTGGCGGCATGGTCACCGATTTAGGTGGCTTTGCAGCCTCCACTTTCAAGCGAGGCATTGCCTACATCAACATCCCCACCACCCTCTTAGCTATGGTCGATGCTGCTGTAGGTGGTAAGACAGCCATCAATTTCAACGGATTGAAAAACGAGGTAGGCGTATTTCAACCCGCCTTCAAGGTGTTGCTATACAGCGAATTCCTGCGCACACTCGATACCCACAACCTCCTATCGGGCTATGCTGAGATGCTGAAGCATGGCTTGATCAGTGATTCAAGTACCCTCAATGATCTCTTGGCTTTCAATCTGGATGTTGTCGATTACAGATTGTTGCAGCAATTAGTGGCTCAAAGTGTTCAGGTAAAAAAAGGCATTGTAGAGCAAGATCCTCGAGAGCAAGGCCTGCGAAAAGCGTTGAACCTGGGTCACACAGTGGGGCATGCATTCGAGTCGTTGGCCTTGCAGCAACATCGTCCTGTGCTGCATGGCTATGCCATAGCATGGGGGTTGGTTTGTGAGCTCTATCTATCACATGTGTGCTGTGGCTTCCCTCGTGATGTCATGCGATCAGTAATCCATTTCATCCATCAGCACTATGGTCCCTTTGCCTTCACCTGTGATGATTATCCTCAGCTCTACAGCTTTATGACTCACGACAAGAAGAATCAGGGTGGCATCATCAATTTCACCCTACTCAGCGATGTAGGCAAATTGCAGCTTAATCAAACTGCATCACAACCGCTCATTTACGAAATGCTCGATTTCTATCGTGAGAGCATGGGGATTTAATAAAAAAGTAGGGACGACAGAAACAAATAGAATGGTCTGTCGCCCCTGACTGCACAATAATCCTTAGAAATTCACCGTAGCTTCATTCAACCAAGAGTTTTCCACATTAATGGACAATTCGGATGGCTCGGTTGTGAAGATGGCACCAGAAAGCTTGGTGACACGATTACGCTTGAAAGGTACATCAGCTATTACCTTCGTGAAAAGGACATCATCATTATCATTGAGAGCCTGTATAGTGATGTTGATATCCTGCTCATCGGATGCCAAAAACACATAATTCCCTATATTGATGACATTGCCTACAGCTACACTGACATTGTTATCAACGCTGAAGCCAGTATTGACCGTTGCCAAACCCGTTGAAGGATTAAAGCTCTGACCACCAGCAGCATAAGTTGTCCTTATTTTGGTTACGCTGGCTGAACGTCCATCAGTAGATACAATGTTAAGCTTCGCCATGATACGATTCAAAGTGACAGACAAGTCAAGAGGTGTGGAACTGGTTACGGTCACAGACTGTGTGGCAGCAAAGGTTTCACGCACACGATCATTATCAAAAGCCGCTTCAGTAGGACTTGTAAGCGTAATAGCAGTTTCACTACCATAGCCCAACACCACCATCGTATATGTACCAATAGGCAAGTTGCAAGAGAACTCTCCAAAAGTGGTGTAGGTGGTTGCATCATCTCTCAGTTGGTCGGTCTTGTAAGTTTCCGAGCCATTCGAGGCATAGAAAGCCAAGGTCAAGGCTTTCACGCCAGTATAACTCGCCACACTCTGTTCAGCCCTGGTGGTAGGGAAGTCCTCAACTAAGAGAGAGAAGTCGTTCACTCGCACACTTACCTGTGCATACTCATCAGAAGAATTGACATTCATGTCAACATCGTTGCTGCAACCAGCAGCCAGCAGGAGTAAACCTGCCATAAAAGAATACTTTTTCATTGTTACTTTTTTTAATTGTTTATAATAAGGTTTACACTAATACGTGTAGAAATTTTCGGCATCCCATTGGGTATCAATAGTAATGGTTGGACTTACCGTCTGAGATCCGCCATCTCCGAAAAAGTCCCCCGACACCCAGGTTATCTGATTCTGAAAGAGAGGTATATCAAACTTTTGTTCGTAGAGTAAGTTACCATTTGCATCCAAAGCAGTCACCTCTAAGGAGATGGAACCTTCGGTGTCGTGTAGGAATGTATAGAGGTCGAATTGCTTCTGGCCCGACTTGACATCGAAGGTAAGGGTCTGTATGCTGTTGACACTACCCAGACCTGTGTTGGCATCAAAAGCCCCAGAACCTCCCTTATACTGGAATTGCATCTTGGCAACACCTTCTGGATAGTCGTCGGTGATGATAAACCTACAAAGGGATACTATTCTGTTCAAAGTCAGAGAAAGTTCCAAAGGTTCAGATTCAACAGTTATCTCGTTACTATAAAGGAAAGTATCGGTATATCCTTGGGCGTTAGTAAACTTAATCTTGGTAGGGTCAGTCATTGTGGGGTTGCCATTGCTACTGTGTGCCAACACAACCAACAGATAGGTGTCTTCAGGCAGCTGGAAAGAAGCTGATCCAAAATCTGCATCCCCCACTTCTTGGTTGATTTGCTTTACACGTTCTCCATCTGCGTCATAGACAGCAAAGTTCAATCGCGTACAAACATTTGCAGGATCAGTACGGGTGACAGATGAAAATGGAGTTTGTTCCAGCTGGAATACATTTACGATGAGATTACCATCAAGTGTTTCTTCACTTTTGTTGCCCTGTGACAAAACGTTCTCGCAAGAGGAAAAGACGCAAAGAGCGGAAACGAGCATAAAGAGTTTCTTTTTCATTGTTACAAATGTTTTAATTGTTAATACTTAGTTCTTTAGGTTTGAGAAGCAGAGCCATGTAATCTCTTTCTTCCTCAAAAGCCGCTGCAAAGATAGTGGAAGAATCTATACGAACAAAATTTTTCTTCACTATTTTTCAAAAAAACACAAAAAAAAGACCAACTGTATTTCTACAATCGGTCTTTCTGAGTAGTGGAGCGGGGATTCGAACCCCGATTACATGCGTGAGAGGCATGTGTCCTAGCCCTTAGACGATTCCACCATTTTATGAATCAA
>CACZRQ010000065.1 GCA_902783615.1 uncultured Bacteroidales bacterium
GGTGTGCCAGTACAGAAATTGGCACAGGATGAAGGCATCCGTTTGGCAGGCATGAAAGATGAGCTGAAGCGTCATGTCATTGCACAGGATGATGCCATCGAGAAGGTTTCGAAAGCCATTTTACGAAGCCGAATCGGCTTAAATGAACCTAATCATCCTATAGGCACTTTCCTGTTCTTAGGACCTACAGGTGTAGGTAAGACATATCTAGCACAGCAGTTGGCAGTATTCATGTTCGGATCTTCCGATGCATTGATTCGTGTGGATATGAGCGAATATACCGACGAGTACAACGTGTCGCGTCTGATTGGTGCGCCTCCAGGTTATGTTGGTTATGAAGAAGGCGGGCAACTCACTGAAAAAGTGCGCCGTAAACCCTATTCTATAGTACTGCTCGATGAGATTGAGAAAGCTCATCCAAAGGTGTTTAACGTGTTGCTGCAGTTGCTTGATGAAGGCAGACTGACTGACAGTTTTGGCAGAACAGTGGATTTCAAGAATACGGTGATTATCATGACATCGAATATTGGAACCAGACAGCTGAAAGAGTTTGGTGGCGGTATTGGCTTCAACGCCAGCGAGCGGGCACACGACAAGGAGTATTCCCGCAATGTGATTCGCAAGGCACTCAACAAGCAGTTTGCCCCTGAGTTCCTGAATCGCATTGACGAAATCATCACCTTTGATCAACTGTCGCAAGAGGCTATCCTGCAGATTGTTGATTTGGAGTTGGCAGCTTTGGAGAAACGCATCAAGAATATTGGATTCCAATTGGTTATCGATAATCCTGTAAGGGAATACTTGGGCAAACATGGTTATGATGTACAGTTTGGTGCACGTCCATTGAAACGTGCCATCCAGAATTACCTGGAAGACGAGTTGTCGGAGCTGATTATCAATGAGCATCTACAGGAAGGTGACATCATTCAGGTAACTTATAACAGTGAAACGGAAAAGTTAGAGTTTAAATCTTAGTCCAAAAAACTTCCCCCGAAACAACATACACATCCGTCAGTCAAAATGTCAGTCGGCAACGACTGGCATTTTTTTTGTTTCATCCAGAATTGACAATATTTATGATAATAACTAAAACTAATAAAGATATGCAAAAAGGTAATATTGGTGTAACAACTGAGAACATTTTTCCTGTTATCAAGAAATTCCTGTATAGCGAGAATGAAATATTCTTGCGCGAATTGGTTTCTAATGCCGTTGATGCCACCCAGAAGATCAAGACTTTGGCTTCAATGGGTGATTTTAAGGGTGAATTGGGCGACCTTACAATTGATGTGAAGCTCGATAAGGATACCATTACAGTATCTGACCGCGGTATAGGTATGACAGCCGAAGAGATTGACAAGTATATCAACCAGATAGCATTCTCTGGTGCTAATGATTTTTTGGAGAAATATAAAAACGATGCCAATGCCATCATCGGTCACTTCGGCTTAGGATTCTACTCTGCTTTCATGGTGGCCAAGAAGGTGGAAATCATTACTAAATCTTGCAAAGAAGGTGCACAAGCTGTAAAATGGACTTGCGACGGAAGTCCTGAGTTTACGCTGGAAGAAACCGAGAAGTATGGCCGTGGCACTGACATTGTGCTGCATATTGACGACGATTGCAAGGAATTCCTGCAAGAAAGTCGCATTGAGGGCTTACTGAAGAAGTATTGCCGCTTCCTGCCTGTGCCTGTGGCTTTTGGCAAAAAGAAAGAATGGAAAGACGGCAAACAGGTGGAAACAAAGGAGAATAATATCATCAATGATACTACCCCATTGTGGACACGCACCCCATCTGAGTTGAAGGACGAGGATTACAAGAAGTTTTACTCATCTCTCTATCCTATGTCAGATGAGCCATTGTTCTGGATTCACTTGAATGTGGATTATCCGTTTAACCTGACAGGTATCCTGTATTTCCCTAAGGTTAAGAGCAACATGGAACTGAATAAGAATAAGATTCAGCTGTATTGCAATCAGGTGTATGTAACAGATTCAGTGGAGGGTATCGTACCTGATTTTCTGACTTTGCTGCATGGAGTTCTGGATTCACCCGACATTCCTCTGAATGTTTCTCGTTCTTATCTTCAGAGCGATGCCAACGTGAAGAAGATTTCTACATACATCACGAAAAAGGTATCCGACCGTTTGCAAGACATCTTCAAAAAAGACCGCAAGCAATTCGAGGAAAAGTGGAACGATTTGAAGATTTTCATCGACTATGGCATGTTGACACAGGAGGATTTCTACGATCGTGCAAAGGATTTCGCACTCTTCAGTGATACAGATGGCAAGAACTATACTTTTGAGGAGTATAAGACGCTGATTAAGGACAATCAAACAGACAAGGATGGTAACCTGATCTATCTGTATGCCAACAACAAAGATGAGCAATATAGTTTTATCGAAGCTGCTACAAATAAGGGATATAATGTGTTGCTGATGGATGGGCAGTTAGACATTGCTGTGGTGAGCATGCTGGAGCAGAAGTTTGAGAAAAGCCGTTTCACCCGTGTTGACAGTGATGTAATTGACAACCTGATTGTGAAAGAAGAAAAGAAGACAGCTGCTTTGGAAGCCAGTCAGTTGGAAGCCATCAATGCCATCTTTAAGAATCAAATGCCAAAGATGCCAAAGACTGAGTTTGAGGTGATGACACAAGCCATGGGAGAAAACAATATACCTATTATTATCACTCAAAGCGAATACATGCGACGCATGAAGGAGATGGCCAACATACAAACAGGCATGAGTTTCTATGGCGAAATGCCAGATATGTTTAATGTGGTATTGAATAGTGACCATCCTCTGGTGAAGGAAGTGATTAGCGATGAGGAGGCTAACTGTCAAGCAACCATTAAACCTATCCAGCAGCAGATGGATGAGGTGAACAAGCAGCGCAATGAGCTGAAAGATCAGCAGAAGGGTAAGAAAGACGAGGAAATTCCACAAGCTGACAAGGATAAGGTGTGTGACCTTGACAAGCAATGGGATGAGTTGAAGGCTAAAAAGGATGCTGTGTTTGCTGATTATGCTGCTCAAAACAAGCTTGTAAAGCAACTCATCGACCTGGCATTGCTACAGAATGGCATGCTGAAAGGCGAAGCACTGAGCAACTTCATCAAGCGCAGTATCGAGCTGATGAAATAAAAGATAAAAAAAACTGCAATTTGCATTGCCAATTCAAAAAAAGTATGTAAATTTGCAGCCGTTAAACGAAAAAACGGAATGGTTCCGTAGCTCAACTGAATAGAGCATCTGACTACGGATCAGAAGGTTGTGGGTTTGAATCCCGCCGGAATCACTCCTTCAAGCGTTTAACTACGGTCAGGTTCCGTAGCTCAACTGAATAGAGCATCTGACTACGGATCAGAAGGTTGTGGGTTTGAATCCCGCCGGAATCACAAGAGAGCTGTAGAATCTTCAACAGCTCTCTTCTTTTATATCATGTATTCAAGCTCTATCTCGTGTTTCAACGGGATACCGTCGTTACCAATTAAAGGGATGGATGGCTTCAGCTTCCTGGCAGCATCAACGGCATTTCGATAAATCCTCACAAGGTTGAACCCACGCTTCTGATAGAAACGGAGGGCATAGAGATTGTCGTTCGTTGTAATTACCTTGATTTTTGAACACTCGGATTCCTCAGCTTTGGCTATTGCTTGGTTCAGCAATGCAGTTCCTACACCCATTTTCTCATGAATACTATCGAGCGATAGTATTTCCATCTCATGATCGATGATTCGATAGGTAATCAAACCCAAAATAAAATCATTTTCACAAGCAAACCAACCATCTGCTAAACTTAAATCAATGCTTTCTCCATGTACGACCATCTGTAAGGAAAACCATTGACGCTCAATGAAGGCATCAATGGCTTTCCGATCTTGTTGATTGATTTGTTGTATCTTCATTTTAAACTTCCAACGCACCAATGATTTCAGTTACAGACTTGAATCCATGACGATTAAGGTATTCTTCAATGCCTTCAACCACCTTGACTGTAATGGCGGGGTCAATGAAATTGGCAGTACCAAGTTCTATGGCAGTGGCACCTGCTAAAAGGAACTCGATAGCATCGGTGGCATTCATGATACCACCCAAACCAACAACGGGTACCTTGACTGCCTTAGCCACTTGCCAAACCATACGTAAGGCCACTGGCTTAACGCAAGGACCTGACAAACCACCTGTTACAGTTGATAGCAGAGGTTTACGACGTTCAGCATCTATTGCCATCCCCAACATGGTATTGATGAGTGAAACACTATCTGCACCCGCTCCTTCCACCGCCTTAGCAATCTCGGTGATATCAGTCACATTAGGCGTCAGTTTTACGATGAGGGTCTTGTGATAGACCTTACGTACAGAAGAAACCACCTCAGCAGCAGCTTCAGGATGCACTCCGAAAGTCATTCCACCATGCTTTACATTGGGGCAAGAGATATTCAGCTCAATGGCAGGAATGTTTGGCAATTCATCGATGATGGCAGCTGTCTCAGTATAGTCTTCCACCGATGAGCCTGATACATTCACGATAACATTGGTGTCGAGACCCTTCAATCGAGGATAGATGTGCTCTACGAAATGATGTACACCCTTGTTTTGCAAACCCACAGCATTTAGCATACCCATAGGCGTTTCAGCCATGCGGGGATAAGGATTTCCCTCTCGAGGATGCAAGGTGGTGCCTTTCACAATGAAACCGCCCAGACGTGTAAGGTCGATGAAATCAGCGAATTCCTCGCCATAACCGAATGTTCCTGATGCTGTAAGCACAGGATTCTTGAGCTTCAGTTTGTCAATATTTACACTTAAATCTGCCATAACAAGTCGTTTATATTAAACACTGGACCTTCTTTACATACACATACATTTCCATCTGTGGTGTTCTCAACGCAACAGAGACAAGCACCTAAGCCGCATGCCATCTTGTTTTCCAATGAAACCTCACAAGTAATGCCATGAGATTTGGCATACTTGGCCACCGATACCATCATGGGCTTAGGGCCACAGCAACAGATGCGATCGAAATGATATTGCTGAAATACAGAATGTTGGGTTACAAAACCTTGCTCACCAAAGCTACCATCTTCAGTGGTAGCATAAACGTCACCATATTTAGCGAATTCATCAAGTTGCAAGAGCATGGAAGCAGTACGGGCACCCAGCAGGAAAGTTGGGCGACATCCCATCATGCTGAGTTGTTGGCCATAATAGAGCATGGGAGCTGTGCCGGCACCACCGCCCACAAGCAGTAATTTCTCATCAGCCTGTTTGGGCATGGCAAATCCGTTTCCCAATGGCAAAAGCACATTCACCACATCACCAGGTTGTAGTGAAGCCAAGCGATGTGTGCCTTCGCCCACTAACTGAATCAAGAACCAAACGTCGTTGTTGTTTCTATCCACGAAATTGATGGAGATGGGGCGACGCAAGAATGTATGAGGTGCATCGTCCACACGAATCTCAGCAAACTGTCCAGGCAGCATCTCAGGCAAAGGTTCATCGCCATGCAACTTCATAAGGGTGAAGTTGGGGGCAAGGCGTGAGTTTTCAGCCACTTTCAGGTCTAAAAGGTATTTCTTCATACTAAAAGCATTATATGAAGTACAAAGATAGTCTTTTATCTCCGAAAAAACAAATTATTTTGAGGGTCTAAATGTCTCGTATGTGCCATCATCGAAGAATATTCTTATTTCTTCAATCTTGCGTGGTGGCCTTTCTTTATAGATAATCTCCTGTTTTACAATGGCGTTATCTGCTTTTTGAGGGCTATCAGACTCAATTTCCTTGCGATTTTCGTCAACAGTCGTACTCTTGGTGGGTTTTAAGAGATTGTCGTCGAAGAGCGAACCAGTAAATAAAGAATCTGGATTATCTTTCACCATCATGCCATCACCGGTAAGTAACCAGTTAAGATCAATGTCGGGATAGGTGTCATGAAGACGCAATAACACCTCTGCACTGGGGTATTTGTTCCTGCCATTGAGGATGTGGGAGATAGTAGCTGGGGCTACACCAATTTGTTCAGCAAAGCCTCCAGGCGAGAGCTTCACACGCTCTAAAATCATCTTCAATCGTTCAATAATGGTCATCATTTTGGAAAACTACAATTGTAAAGGTTTTTATTCATGCTACAAAGGTAATCCATTATGTGTACAAATGCAAATTCTTTGTTATAAAAATATTCGGTATAATTATATCGACAAAAAGATACAGAAGTATCACGTATCATTGTAAACAAGTAGTAAAAACACTAAATAGGATGTAAAATTTAATTTAATAAAATTAACCATTTAACTGATATATAAACGTATATTAAATACAATTAGTATAAATACATCTCTCTTTTCTATCAAAGTACCATTATACTCTCAAAAACGGGCAATTTACAATCGTTTAATTTAATAAATTTAATAAAACGATTGGATATTAGTCGTTTATTATTAACAGATAACCACTTTAATGATTGTACAACTATAGCTCTATAGGAATTAGGTATATATGCGTACCATTATGCGTATCATCGTAAACTCGTTCATTTCGTATAAATCTATGCTATCAAACATGGTACAATGATATAGATACAACTATATCCGCTACAACAGTAAATGCTAATGGAAGTTAAATGGAAAACTTTGGCCTTTGAAGTGTTCCCAAAGAGTACAACAAGCATTCACCTTGATGTTCCCTTTCGGAGAACTATAAAACACCGATGAAATGGGCAAAAAATATTAGAAGCCCAAATTGAAATCCTTGCGATTTTTCGGACAAGAGGTCGAGTCGTTCAAAAATACGCGATTCTCGTTAATGCAAGATTTTATAGATTAATTCTCGCAGCAAGTCGGCATCATCCACCGAATTGTTGTCAACACCTTTTGAACGGGCATCAGTATAACGGATCTCATGCAAGATCTGCATTACCTTCACACCAGAATACTTCCTCATGGCAGCCACATAATCCTTGGCAGCCCACGGGGAGCGTAGTTCTAAGAATGATGCCACCCCAGCATCGCTCCTGTCTGGCGCATAATAAGCCATGAATAGATTGGAGAAGAAGCTGAAAAGCAGAGCCAATGTCATTTGTATGGGGTTGGTCTTTGGATTTTCCGCAAAATACTTGATGATGCGATTAGCTTTCAATACATCTTTTTCGATAAGAGCATTGCGAAGCTCAAAATTATTATAATCCTTGCTGATACCAATGTTTCGCTCTATTTGCTCAGGCGTTACACGTTTCTGTCCTTTGGGTTGAGTGATGATGAGTTTATCCAACTCGTTAGTCATGCGACTCAGATCTGCCCCCACGAAATGGGCCATCATCTGCGTAGCCTTAGGATCCATCTCCAAGCCCTTCTGTTTCATATAATTGTTGATGAATGGCGGCAACTGATTGTCTCGCATCTTCTTCGATTCAAACAAGACCCCCACTTTACCAATTTCTGCCACCCATTTCTTCCTACGGTCAACGGTGCCATTTTTGTAACACAGCACTAAAACAGTCGATTGCAATGGTTTCTGCAGGTAAAAAGCCAGCTCATCCATATTCTTGATGTTCTGCGCTTCCTTTATCACCACCACCTGGTGTTCCGACATCATCGGATAGCGCTTGGCAGCACTGATTACTGTGGCTATGTCCACATCGGCACCATACGCCACTGTCAAGTTAAACTCTTTCTCCTCGTTTGTCAGCACATGGTCTATTATATAATTAGAGATCACATCAATGAAATAACCTTCCTCACCCATCAGGAAATAGATGGGTGCATACTGCTTGGCCTGTAGGCTCGACATGATTCCTTCAAATGTAATTTCTTGTTTTGCCATAGCTTACCATTCGAATTTCAAGTGTTTAACGGTCTTTTTCTCTTCAATAATCATGCGCAGTGCCTCGATGCCAATCTCCACATGCTCATGCACAAAGTTGGAAGTAACCTTTTTGTCACTTTGCTCAGTCTTTACGCCCTCTGGAGTCATTGGCTGGTCAGACACCAGCAGTAAAGCACCTGTTGGGATATGGTTGGCAAAGCCACAAGTAAAGAGTGTGGCCGTTTCCATATCAACTCCCATAGCATGGGTTGTCTTGAGATATTCCTTGAAATTATCATCATGCTCCCAGATGCGACGGTTGGTGGTATAGATGGTTCCTGTCCAATAATCGTGTGCAAAGTTGCGGATGGCAGTAGATACTGCTCGCTGCAACATAAAGGCAGGTAGTGCAGGCACTTCTGGTGGGAAATAGTCATTGCTGGTACCTTCGCCACGAATGGCTGCAATGGGTAAGATGAAGTCACCCAACTGGTTCTTCTTGCCGATTCCGCCGCATTTCCCCAAGAAAAGGCAAGCTTTGGGCTTCACAGCACTGAGCAAGTCCATGATAATGGCAGCATTGGGACTACCCATGCCAAAGTTGATTATTGTCATGCCCTTAGCTGAAGCCGAACACATGTTTGCATCCCGCCCCATAACAGGTACACCGAATATCTCTGCAAAAATCTCAACATAGTTTGTGAAATTCGTCAGCAGAATATATTTGCCAAACTCCTCTAATGGACGCTTCGTATATCTGGGAAGCCAGTTTGCTACTATTTCTTCTTTGGTTTTCATCAAAATATTCCTTATCTTTGTGGAAAAATTGCATTATTAATTTACAAAGATAGCAAATGTTAGCGTTAAACCTGCCAACTTTCGAGCTGAAAATGAAGGATGATGGCTCAAAAAAGTCGATTTTCGACGTTATTCGTAGAAAATATGTGGCTTTGACACCCGAAGAATGGGTGCGGCAACACTTTGTTCACTACCTGATGGAGCAGTTGGGCTATCCACAGGAGTTACTGGCCAACGAGGTGGAAGTGTCATTGAATGGCATGAGTCGACGATGCGACACAGTGTTATACAATCGTGATTTGGAGGCAAGGATGATTGTGGAGTATAAAGCGCCCAGCATTCCCATCACCCAGAATGTGTTCAATCAGATTATGCGATATAATATGGTATTGCATGTAGATTACTTAGTGGTGAGCAATGGCATCGACCATTATTGCTGTAAGATGGATTATTCCACTAACAGCTATACTTTCCTGACTGAAATTCCAAAGTACGAGGCGTTATGAAAAAGATAATACGATTTTTAGGAATAATCCTGCCATCCCTTTTGATGGCACTCTGTATAACCGCCTGCAGTGGGGATGATAAGTTTGTTGAACCCGAACCAATCCCTACTCCTACACCTTCTCCTGAGCAGGAGGATGACCCGTTTGCCAAAGAGCGAGCTGCTCTGATTGATTTATACAATGCTACCAATGGGGCACAGTGGACACACCACGATAACTGGGGGAGCGACAAGCCCCTGAGCGAATGGTATGGCATCAAGCTGGATGATGAGGGCCATGTGTTGACGTTGGATTTGAATGAAAACAACCTATGCGGCTCTATTCCAAAAAGTATAGGTGACCTGAGTTATGTGACAAAGATCTCTGTCTATGATAATCAGCTGGAAGAAACCCTCCCGGAGAGCATCGGGTACTTAACGAATCTTGAGTTTTTTTATGTAGATGGCAACCGATTGACGGGAAGCATTCCCAGTTGGCTAGTCAACCTCCCCCTATTGAGAGCAGTTTACATGGGCAACAACCAGCTGACAGGCGAGATACCCGACAACATAGGCAACCTGACAAAACTACAGCAATTGCACTTGGAAAAAAACCAGCTGACGGGCGAAATACCCAACAGTTTGGCGAAGCTGACTGAGTTGAAATATCTATCTTTGAACAACAATCGACTCTCTGGCAGTATCCCAGAATTTTTGGGAGAGTTGATGAATTTAGTGAGAATATTACTGAACGATAACCAGTTGACAGGTGAAATACCCAGCAGTTTGGGTGTGCTTAATTCTTTGGATGCTCTTCGCCTTGATAACAATCAGTTGACAGGTGAAATACCCAGCAGCTTGGGCAACCTCACCTCCTTGCAGACGCTTACTCTTAATGATAACCAACTGAAAGGCGAAATTCCGAGCAGCTTGGGCAACCTTACCTCGTTGAAGTATCTGGACATTTCTAATAACAATCTAATTTCGGGTGAAATACCCAGCAGTTTGGGTGCGCTTAATTCTTTGGGGACTCTTATCCTTAATAACAATCAGTTGACAGGTGAAATACCCAGTAGTTTGGGTGCGCTTAATTCTTTGGGGACTCTTCGCCTTGATAACAATCAGTTGATAGGTGAAATACCCAGTAGTTTGGGCAACCTCGCCTCCTTGCAGACGCTTACTCTTAATGATAACCAACTGAAAGGCGGAATTCCGAGCAGCTTGGGCAACCTCACCTCGCTGACGTTTCTGAACATTTCTGATAACAATCAGATTTCGGGTGAAATACCCAGTAGCTTGGGCAACCTCACTTCTTTAGAGGTTTTTTATCTCACTAACAATCAGTTGACAGGAGAAATCCCCAGTAGCTTGGGCAATCTTACAAAGTTGAAGGATCTGTCATTACGAGCTAATATGCTGACAGGAACCATACCAGACTCCTTTGTCAACCTGACCGCACTGAGATTGTTAGACATAACTCAAAATAGAATGGACGGGGTGCTGTCTGAGGCTTTGCTGAAATCAGACTGGTGGGCAAGCAGAACCATCGACTTACTGCAGCAAGATGGCTATAGACTGAATTATGGTTGGCTTTATGAATCGACCGATTTCTCAAAAGATGGACTGGTAGAACAATTGCAACATCATACCAAAGGAAATGGAATCACACTCGCGATTACCGGTGATGCATTCTCCGACAGGCTGGTAAACGATGGAACATTCCACGACTTAGCCGTCAAGGCCATGGACCATTTTTTCTCCAAAGAACCCTATACCTCTTTTCGTGAGTATTTCGATGTGTATATGGTCAATGCGATATCCAAGAATGAAATATTAGAGGAAAACACGGTGTTTGAGGCAAAGATGGTAAACCAAGCATATCATCTTGATAACATAGAAACCGTATTGTATTATTTGTATAAAATCAGTGAGTTGAACAATAGCAACAGCAATGTGACAACCTTAGTGATACTGAATACGAAAAACGGTGGCAGACCGGGTTGTTATTTATTTAATCAAGGTTTTTCTGTTGGAATGTGCAGAACTGCAGAGAGCGATATGCAAGCAGAAGTAGTCCATGAAACAGGTGGACATGGATTTGGGCTTTTGGGGGATGAATACTCGTATGATAATATTGAGGGAAAAACATTTACGGACAAGGATTACTTAGATAAACTTCACAGCGATGGATATTATTTAAACCTGGATTACGAAAGTGACCCCCAAAAGGTGTTGTGGAAAGATTTCATCAATAATCCTGATTATGAGGTGGAGAACATCGGTGTTTATGAAGGTGGACTTAGCAGTTATACCTATGGCATTTATCGCTCAACATACGAAAGTGTTATGAGCTCGGCATCCAATTACCAAAATTACAATGCCCCCTCAAGATGGGCTATCTATCAGCGTATCATGAAGTTGAGTGGTGTGAGCTATACCTTTGACGATTTCCTGCAGTACGACAAGATAAATCTGGAGCGCTTTGCCCAACAAGCCTCTACCCGCAACTATGTGGAGCGCAGTGATGCCAATATGGGATATCGTGGTGCTCCTCCAGTTTTCCTTAATTATCCGTCGAGTGAGATTGGGAAGCAGCACAAAAACTCCCGATGACCTATTGTCACCGGGAGCATGTTATTTCCCATAAACTTATTTATGACGCCTGCTCTTTCGCTTTCTTTGAGCGAGATGATCTGCTCTTTCTCTTGGGTTCCTCTTTTGGAGTCAGGGTTACACCTGCCAACTCAGGATCCACCATGATGCGTCCGCAATATTCACAAACGATGATTTTCTTGTGCGACTTGATGTCGAGCTGACGCTGTGGAGGAATGTGGTTGAAGCAACCGCCACAAGCATCGCGCTGCACATATACAATACCCAAACCATTGCGGGTGTTCTTGCGAATGCGCTTGAATGACTGCAGCAAACGAGGTTCGATCTTTGTTTCCAGATCTTTCGACTTCTCACGCAGCTTTTCTTCCTCAGCCTTTGTCTCAGCAACGATATCTTCCAGCTCAGCCTTCTTCTCAACCAGGTCGTTTTCACGCTCCTGCAAGTCAGAGTTTGCGCGTTCCAAATCTTGGTTTCTAGTCACCATAGCTTCGTTGGCCTCACGGCTTTTCTTCTCAGCAAGTTCCACCTCAAGTGTCTGGTATTCAATTTCCTTGCTCAACAAGTCATACTGGCGGTTATTGCTCACGTTATCGAGCTGTTCTTTGTATTTAGCAATAGAAGCCTTGGCCTTCTCGATGTCGGCCTTGCGGTTCACCAGCTCGTGGCGCAGGTCTTCGATGTCCAGCTTAATCTTGTCGATACGAGTCTTCAAACCCTCGATTTCGTCTTCCAGGTCTTCCACTTCCAAAGGAAGTTCACCTCTCAGTGTCTTGATTTCATCAATCTTCGACAAAGTTGTCTGCAACTGATACAATGTCTTCAGTTTCTCTTCCACGGACAGGTCCTGTGGATCTTTCTTTTCTCTTGCCATAGTCTTTACAAGTAATTAATCGGGTTTGTATTCACCTCTGTCATCCTTGTCGGCACTTCGGGGAACCTCTCCCTTATGAATTGTTTAAATATTTCTTTTGTATATTGCTCGCTCTCGTAATGCCCTATCTCAGCCAGGATAATGTCCTCACCATGACCAAAATAGTCGTGATACTTGATTTCGCCTGTGATAAAGATGTCAGCACCTTGCCTTATGGCTTCATCCATCAGGAAAGACCCTGATCCACCACACAACGCAACCTTTCGTATCATCCTCCCATCCAGAGCAGTATGTTTCACGCAACCCACATGGAACAACTCTTTGACATGCTTCAGGAAGTCTATGTCCTGTGTTGGCACGGGCAATTCCCCTATTACACCAGCTCCACCAAGGAAAGGTTCGCAATCCGTCTTGGGATCCAGAAATCCAATGTTTTGCAATCCTATCTTCTCCGCCATCTTGAAGCTCACGCCATGAAGGGCATTGTCAAGGTTCGTATGAGCAGAATAAATAACAATGTCGTGCTTAACAGCCAGCATGATGCATCGCTCGATGTAATTCGCACCAGTGAGTGACTTTACGCCACGAAATATCAGCGGATGGTGTGAAACAATCAAGTTAAAACCAAGTGACACAGCCTCTTCAACCACAGCTTCAGTCACGTCAAGGCACAATAAAGCCCCTGTAACTTCCGCATCTGTCAATCCAACTTGCAAGCCAGCATTGTCATAGCTTTCTTGCAAAGGCAGAGGCGCGAACTGTCCAAGGGCGCACACAATTTCCTTTATTTTCATATTCGACTGCAAAATTACAGGATTTATGTCAAATCACCAAATTATTAAAATGAAAATTGACAATTAAAAGCTACATTTCCATAGCCTTTAATTGTCAATAGTCACATTATCCAAATTAAAGCGAAGCTCAATTGTCAATCGTCAATGGTCAATCGTCAATGGTTAATAAGCCCTTGCGAACAATACGCGGCACTTTGACGGCTTGCCAGTTACCATGCACTTGCCGGGTTCTTTGTCACCTTCTACGTAAGTGTCGAAAGGAACGCAACGAATGGTTGCCTTGGTTTCCTCCTTGATCTTGGCTTCTGTTTCTGGAGTGCCATCCCAATGAGCCATGATAAAGCCACCCTCTTCTATCTTCTGCTTGAACTCATCGTAGGTATCCACACTGATAATACGGCTATTACGATAGTTCAGAGCTTTCTGGTACACACTCTGCTGAATCTCATCGAGCAGGTTCTTTACGTATTCCTCAATGCCATCGCAGCTGCGGGTTTCCTTCTCCAACGTGTCGCGACGCATCACCTCGATGGTATTGTTTTCAAGGTCACGACCACCCATCACCAAACGTACAGGAACACCCTTCACCTCATAATCGGCAAACTTGAAACCAGGACGCTTGTTGTCGGCATTGTCATATTTTACGCTAATGCCCATGCCACGCAGTTTGTTAACGATACCTTCAACCTTGGCATCAATCTGCTTCAGCTGATCGTCGCCCTTGTAGATAGGAACGATAACCACCTGAATTGGAGCAAGTTTTGGAGGAAGTACCAAACCATTGTCATCGCTGTGGGTCATGATCAGCGCACCCATCAAGCGGGTTGATACACCCCATGAGGTAGCCCAGACATACTGCAACTTGTTGTTTTGGTCGATGAACTGCACATCGAACGACTTGGCGAAGTTCTGTCCCAAGAAATGAGAAGTACCACTTTGCAAAGCTTTGCCATCCTGCATCATTGCCTCGATGGTATAGGTATCCTTGGCACCTGCAAAACGTTCAGTCTCGCTCTTCACACCCTTTATTACAGGCACTGCCATATAGTTTTCTGCAAAGTCGGCATATACGTTCAACATGCGCTGAGCCTCGGCAACAGCCTCTTCTTCAGTGGCATGAGCAGTATGACCTTCTTGCCAAAGGAACTCTGCTGTACGGAGGAACAATCGAGTACGCATCTCCCAGCGCATCACGTTAGCCCACTGGTTGCAGAGGATTGGCAGGTCGCGATAACTCTTGATCCAGTTTTTGTAGGTGTTCCAGATAATCGTTTCAGAAGTAGGACGAACAATCAGCTCCTCCTCCAACTTAGCCTCAGGATCCACCTCGATGCCGCCACCTTCTGCTTCACGCAGACGGTAGTGAGTCACCACAGCACACTCTTTAGCGAAACCTTTCACATGCTCAGCTTCACGTCCAAAGAAAGATTTGGGAATGAGCAAGGGGAAATAAGCGTTCTGATGACCTGTTTCCTTGAACATGCGGTCGAGTTCATGCTGCATCTTTTCCCAAATAGCATAGCCGTAAGGTTTGATGACCATACAACCTCGAACTGCTGATTGCTCTGCCAGATCGGCCTTGACTACCAATTCATTATACCACTGCGAATAGTTTTCGCTACGTTTGGTGAGGTTCTTTAATTCTACTGCCATATTCTAACTTAGTTTTTCGATTTGAGGGTGCAAAGATATAGATTTCTTTGTTATTACGCAAACTTATAGGTTTATATTTATATTTCTATTGCCATGATATAGTCGTTCATGTAGAAACCGTTTCCAATAGGGAAATCTCCCTGACGGTCTTTGTTCATACCCATGTGCTCATAGAACGTCACTGCCTTGTTGTTTCGATTGACATTCAGTTCTACCACACAAGGTTCAGGATGCACCTCTTTTATATATTTAAGAGCTTGCTGAAACAGAAACTTGCCTGCCTTCAAACCTTGATACTGAGGCAGGACATAGATTTTCTGCAAATGGAACAGGTTTTCACCCTGTGGTTGTACACTGACATAGCCAATGTAATGGTCTTCATCATCAGATGCCAGGAAATAAACATGTCCCTCTTCTGTCATTTGTTTCTGCAGGTTGGGCACACTATACATCCAATCCATCATGAAGTCACATTGCTCTGGTGTAATGATGTCTTTATATGTCCAAGGAAAAACCTGAACTGCCAACTCGTGAATAAGCTGACAGTCATCTATCGTTGCTTTGCGGATCTTCAACATTATTATTATAAATAAGGAGACGGGGTGTTTGGCCCCGTCTCATTGATTATTACCTTGCGACTTTTTCAAGTCGTTTCATCATTGCAAACATGAAGAGAGCTGAAAGCAGGCAGAGGGCGATGAATACGCTCCATACAGCCCACAATGGAAGAGGTCCCCACAGCAGACCACCTACCATAACGAGCTGGTTACCAATAGCCGTAGCTACAAACCAGCCACCCATCATCATACCTTTATACTTAGGAGGAGCCACCTTGGTGACGAATGAGATACCCATTGGGCTCAACAGCAGCTCAGCGAATGTCAGAATCAGATATGTGCCAATCAGCAAGTTAGGCGTAACGTCAGCCACATGCTTTGCCACCATAATGCCATCGGGACCAAGTTCAGTCTGAGGTTTAGGCAGACCCACACAGAAAACAGCCATCACACAGTATGCCAATGCAGCCACCAACATACCATAGGCAATCTTACGAGGAGCTGTAGGCTCTTTGCCCTTACGACCCAGATAGCCAAACAATGCCATGCTCACAGGTGTCAGTGCCACCACATAGAACGGGTTGAACTGCTGGAAAATAGGAGCGCTTACAGCAACTTCACCTTTCAGGTTGAAGTATTTGTAGAACAGCACCAACAATGCCAGAATGATAATGCCCAGAGAAATGGTTCTGCTCTTAGCAGTCTTTGCCTCATACAGTGAGAAGCCTGCATAGACAATCAAGATAATCATCACCAGGTTAATCACATCGAAGGCCATGCTCTCCAAGCCAGTAGAGGTCTGAGCCGTAAACTCGTTGGCAAAGTAAGTCAGTGAAAGTCCATTCTGATGGAAAGCCATCCAGAAGAAAATCACCACAGCATACACCAGACACAAAGCCACGATACGGTCTTTCGTCTCCTTTGCACTCAGTTCAGGTTCGTTAGAAACCTTTGCCACAGCACGTTTGCCACCCTCAGTGTGAATAAACGTTGAACGGAAAATATAATAGATGGCAATGGAAACAATCAAAGAAACGCAAGCCACAGCAAAAGAGAAGTGGTAAGCATCGTTACCATCGAAGCCCAAAGAGGTTTCAGCCCATTCCTTGATTCTCACAGCAGCTGTAGGAGCAAACAAAGCACCAATGTTGATGGCCATATAGAACAATGAGAAACCAGAGTCACGCTTAGCTGAGTAAGCAGGATCATCGTAAAGGTTACCTACCATCACCTGCAGATTTCCCTTGAACAAGCCCGTGCCGAAACCTATGAGCAGCAAGGCAGCAATCATGGCACCCATAGCCACCATATCTGTCTGACCTGTAGTCTTATCCACGCCACCCAATGGGATGGATAGCAACAGGTAGCCCAAAAACATCACGATGATACCGGTGGTTACCATCTTGCCAAATCCGAACTTGTCGGCCAGCATACCGCCTATCAACGGGAAGAAGTAAACAAACATCAAAAACGAACTGTAGATTGTTCCTGCCACACCGGCACTCAGGCCGAAGTTGGCTCTCAAGAATAAGGCGAAGACGGCTATCATGGTATAGTAGCCAAAACGCTCACCTGTGTTGGCCAAGGCTAACGCCCACAGGCCTTTAGGTTGTCCTTCAAACATAGATTTAAAAGTTATTTAGTTAATAATTATTCATTTATGGTGCAAAGATAGCACTAAAGTGACAAAAGAGCAACAAAGAGGCTCACAAATTCAACACTTCCCGCAAAAAACGGGGTGTGTAGCCCTTGTCACTCATGGCCACCTCCTCTGGAGTGCCCGTTGAAAGCACCGTTCCACCTCCTCTACCACCTTCAGGCCCCATGTCAATCACATAATCGGCCATCTTGATCACATCCAGGTTGTGCTCTATCACGATCACGGTATTGCCATGATCTACCAAGCGATTCAAAACGCCCATCAGCACACGGATGTCCTCGAAATGCAGACCAGTGGTAGGCTCATCCAAGATGTAGAGCGTCTTGCCAGTACCTCGCTTGCTCAATTCGGTAGCAAGCTTAACACGTTGACTCTCACCACCTGAAAGTGTGGTCGATGATTGCCCAAGCTTGATGTAACCCAAGCCCACATCCTGTATCACCTTGATTTTATTCAAGATATTGGGCACATTCTCGAAGAACTCAACCGCTTGATTGATGGTCATGTCTAGAATGTCGGAGATGCTCTTGCCCTTGAATCTCACTTCCAACGTTTCATGGTTGTATCGTTTGCCATGACATACTTCGCAAGGCACAAACACATCTGGCAGGAAGTTCATCTCGATGGTCTTGTAACCATTTCCTTGACAAGCCTCGCATCGCCCACCCTTTACATTGAACGAGAAACGTCCTGGTTTGTAACCTCTTATCTTCGCCTCTGGCAAATCCACAAACAGGTTTCGGATGTCGGTAAACACGTTGGTATAAGTAGCGGGATTCGATCGCGGTGTTCTACCAATAGGTGACTGATCCACATTCACCACCTTATCTATATATTCTATACCCTCAATGCTGTCGTAAGGCAAAGGGTCTTGCAGCGAACGGTAGAACTTATGCGAGAGTATGGGCTGCAGGGGCTCATTGATAAGGGTCGATTTACCGCTACCCGAAACGCCTGTCACACAGATGAGTTTGCCCAAAGGGAATGCCACATCAATGTGCTTCAGGTTATTGCCAGACGCCCCTCGTATGATGAGCTGATGGCCGTTGCCTGGTCTTCTCACCTTGGGCACCTCAATGCATTTCTCGCCATTGAGGTATTGCGAGGTCAATGTGTGCATCTGCATCATCTCCTGTGGAGTGCCTTGAAATACCACCTTACCCCCCAACCTGCCCGCCTTCGGACCTAAATCCACCACATAGTCGGAGGCCAACATCATATCCTTGTCGTGCTCCACCACAATCACCGTATTCCCTATGTCTCTCAACTCCTTCAAAGAATTGATAAGACGCTGGTTGTCACGCTGATGCAAGCCAATGCTTGGCTCATCAAGGATATATAGCACGTTCACTAACTGCGAGCCAATCTGAGTGGCCAGACGAATACGCTGACTCTCGCCACCAGACAAACTGGCAGCTGAACGATCCAGCGAAAGATAGTCCAAGCCCACATCCAACAGGAATTTCAGGCGAGTGCGAATCTCTTTCAGAATCTCAGTGGCAATGATGCGCTGCTTGTTTGACAGGAAAGGACTCACATTCGACATCCATTCATATAATTCGCTGATATCCATGCAGGAAAGTTCATGGATATTCTTATCGTGCAAGCGATATGAAAGGGCAATCTTGTTCAGTTTCGACCCTCCGCACTCTGGACAGACAGTGGTCTTGGCAAACTGCTCTGCCCATTTCTGTTCGCTGGCGGAAACATCGCCTTGCTGCAGCATCTGTATGTACTTCACCACACCCTCGAAATTCATGAAATAGTCAGATGAAGTGCCTATCAACGAGCTCTTTATCTTGATACGTTCCGAACTTCCATACAGAATCTCATCAATGGTTTCATCAGTCAGCTCACTAATGGGTGTATCCAAGGAATAGTCATTCTTCTCCAACACAGCCTCCACTTGCCAGAACACCATGATGTTCTTATACTTGCCCAAAGGAACAATACCACCTTCCCTGACAGAAAGGCTACGGTCTGGTATCACCTTATCGATGTCGATTTGATTCACCACACCCAAGCCTTTGCACTTGGGGCAGGCACCTTGAGGAGAGTTGAAAGAGAAACTGTGTGGCGCAGGTTCTGGATACGACAAACCAGATATCGGATCCATCAGCAGTTTGCTGTAATGCTTCATCTCGTTGGTTTCAGCGTCAAGTATAAGCATCAGTCCATTACCTTGTTGCATAGCGTTGTTAACGCTATTCTTCAATCTCACATCATCCTTATCAGCCACTCTCAGCTTGTCAATCACCACCTCAATATCATGGTTCTTGTAGCGATCCACCTTCATGCCAGCCAACGTTTCCTTAATCACTCCATCCACACGCACGTTCAGGAAACCCTTCTTGCGAATGGTCTCGAACAATTCACGGTAATGACCCTTACGACCCTTCACCAAGGGTGCCAGGATGTAGATGCGACGACCCTTGTAGTCGTTCAAGATCAGATCCAAGATTTGCTCTTCGGTATATTTCACCATTTTTTCTCCCGTGAGGTAAGAATATGCCTCACCGGCACGGGCAAAGAGCAGACGCATATAGTCGTAAATCTCAGTGGTGGTGCCCACGGTTGAACGGGGATTCTTGTTGGTAGTCTTCTGCTCAATGGATATCACTGGACTCAATCCTGTAATCTTATCCACGTCAGGACGGCTTAGGTTACCCAAGAAGTTACGGGCATACGCTGAGAATGTCTCGATATACCTGCGCTGTCCCTCGGCATAGATAGTATCGAACGCCAGCGACGATTTGCCGCTACCGCTCAATCCTGTCATCACCGTCAGACTCCCTCTTGGAATGGTGGCATCGATGTTCTTCAGGTTGTGCACACGCGCCCCATAAACATATATTTTTTCGGACTCTTCGTTCATATTTTCCATTTTACCCCACAAAATTAAGAGAAAAGTATGGCAAAAACAAAGCTCATCACAAAAAAGTGTGCCTTTTGTTGAAATAATTGAATAAAAAAAAGTATTTTTGCAACAAGGAATTTTATGCCTTGACGAAAAATAGATAAAAAAACACAGAGTAATGAAGATTTTAAGTAAAATTTGCTTTACTTTCCTGCTGGTAACAGCCATAGCTGTTCAAGCCAACGCACAGGAAAACCAGACATACATCATCCACACTATCGAGAAGGGGCAGAGCCTCTACTCGATTGCCAACATGTATAACACCACGGTCGATGCCATCGTGAAGCTGAACCCTGGCAGCGAGCAGATCATTGTAGAAGGCAAGCATTTGTTAGTCCCACGCCCTGACCGGATAACTGACGAGGGTACATACCACACTATTCAGCAAGGTGAGACGCTTTATGGTTTGTCGAAGAAGTACAAGGTATCGGTAAAGGCCATCCTGGATGCCAACCCAGGCTTGAATGAGAAGAATTTCCGCTATGGTCAGGTGGTGAATATCCCTAAGGACGATGGCAGTGTTGCAGAAGAGACCCCTACCCAACAGCCACAAGTAACTCAGCCAGAAGAGTCTAAAGCACAGCAAGGCATCCGTGCCGCTGTGCAGAGCCGTTGCAAGGAGATGCATAAGGTGGCACGTAAGGAAACCATCTACAGCATTGCCCGCATGTATGGCATCACTGAACAGGAGTTGCTCGATGCCAACCCAGAAATCAGCGATGCCACAAAGTTGAAGAAAGGCAAGTTGCTGTGCATCCCTTATCCTAAGCCACAGCAAACCGAGCAGCCAAAAGAGGAGAAAGAACCCACTAATACCGAGTTGTTTAACCAGAATAAGGTGGCTGACCACAACATCAGCGTCATCAAGGCTGCTGTGGTGTTGCCACTCGTTCCTGGCGAGCAGGGCAAGGCCGAGAGTGCCCGTATGCTGGAGTATTATCAGGGCTTCCTCATGGCAGTGGACAGCTTGAAGCGAACAGGTTCATCCATCGACCTTTACACCTACGATTCCGGTGCTACCGTAGCATCTGTCAACGCCATTCTGGCTAAGCCTGAGATGCAGAAGATGGACATCATCTTCGGTCCGCTCTACACCGATCAAATCAAGCCGATGGCCGAATTTGCCAACAAGCATCACATCCGCTTGGTCATTCCTTTCACCAGTCGCGACAACACGGTGTATCGCAATCCTGACATCTATCAGATCAATACGCCGCAATCATATCTCTATTCTGAGGTTTACGACCACTTCACGCGTCAGTTCCCGAAAGCACATGTCATCTTCCTCAACGCTACGGCTGGAGCTGAGGAAAAGGCCGGATTTATCAAAGGTTTCCAGGAGGAGCTGAAGAGAAAGCAGATGCCGTTTACAAACCTCAGCGAAGATGCCACATCTGATCAGATGCAGGCAGCTCTTCAGAAAGACTTGGCAAACGTATTTGTGCCAACATCTGGCAGCAATACGGTATTAATCAAGACATTGCCACAGCTCAGCGCTATGGTGAACGACTCGCTCTACAAGGAGAAGATCAATGCAGAAGTGCACCTGTTTGGCTATCCCGAATGGCAGACTTATACCAAAGATCATCTGTCAGCGTTCTTCGAACTCGACACCTATTTCTATTCTTCGTTCTATACCAACAACCTGCTGAAAGCTCCCCGCAGTTTTGTGGCCAGCTTCCGCCGTTGGTATGGCAAGGATATGGAAGACCGCTATCCGAAATACGGCATGCTGGGCTTCGACACAGGCTACTTCTTCCTGAAAGGTTTGTCGCTTTATGGTTCTGGTTTGGAGAACAACCTCGGCAAGATGAATCTCACCCCCATCCAGACAGGCTTCAAGTTCGATCGTGTAAACAACTGGGGTGGATTCATCAACAAGAAAGTGTTCTTCGTGAGGTTTACGCCTAAGTATGAACTCATTAAACTCGACTTCGACTGATGAGGTGGCTTCGTAGCATAGTGTTTAGCTGTCTGATGGCTTTGGCCGTCAGCGCTTCCGCACAGGTGGGCGAGTTGTTGCACAACTTCTCTGTGGGCATCAATGCGGGCGTCAACCTCAACAGTGCCGAGTTCACCCCTACCGTCCGCCAGAATACGTTGTCTGGCATGGTGTTTGGCGTAACGGCACGTTATCTTTCCGAGAAGTATTTCGGCATGACATGCGGCGTTCGCATGGAGGTAAACTACTCTCAGCATGGCTGGAAAGAGTATGTTGAGGGCTTCGACGACTTGAAATTCCAGCGCACACTCAACTATGTCGATGTGCCTTTCCTGGCTCATTTGGCTTTTGGCAAGAAGAAGTTCCAGTTCTTCATCGATGGTGGTCCGCAGATAGGTTTTTACCTGAGCGACAGCAGCAAGATTGATGGCGACTGGGAGAGCATGTCAGGCGTAGTCGTTGAGCAGCACACGTTGGATGTGAAACATAAGTTCGACTATGGTATAACAGGTGGCATTGGCTTTGAGTTGAAGACGCGCAAGGCGGGCAATTTTATTTTAGAGGGGCGTTACTACTACGCTTTGTCCGATTTCTTCGGCAATGAGAAGCAAGACTATTTTGGTCGATCGGCAAACACCACCATCAGCATCAAGCTCACTTATTTGTATGATATAATAAAATAGGTAAAGCCATGAAGATAGGATATGCATACAGAAGCAGGGTTGAGCCGCAACTCGATGAACAGGTCAAAAGGCTCGAAGAATCAGGGTGTGAAAGAATCTATCGCGAAGAACTTTCAGGCGTGCGTGCCGAGCGTAAAACCTTGAAGAAATGTTTCGACAATCTGCGTGCCGACGATACCCTTGTGGTATGCCGTCTTGACCGCCTTGGCTCTTCCATCGAGCAGGTTTTACAACTACTTAACGAGTTGTATTCCATGCAAGTTACCTTTATTTCATTAGATGAAAACTTCAACACTAATGGTCTTACCGGTCAAGTGCTTAACCATATCACTGAAGCACTGTTGAAACTCAAGAAAAATGTCTTTCTCTCTCGTGTGCATGAGGGTCGCCAGGAGGCTAAGGCAAAGGGTGTGAAGTTTGGCAGGAAGGAAGGCAGCGTGAACAGCCGCAACAAGAAAAAGCCCCAGCAATGTCGCCAGCTTTACGACAATGGCATCCCTGTGAGTCGCATCATGACACTGCTTAACATCCGTAGCTACGCCACAGTCTATCGCTACCTCCGCCAGACTGGTGCCTATCCCACCATGGCCAAAGAAGATGTTGTGAAACCAGCCAAGTTGTCGAAGAAGGAGTTGCAGAAACTCAAGCAAGAGGCCTACGACAACAGCCACCAGCTCGACTTGTTCTAATCCCCAGAACCTTGGGGATTGGCCACCACCAGGAAAACCATCCATCAATAAAACAGTAGCTGTACACTACCAGATTATCGAGAGCAAACTTGTAGTTAAACAAAATTCACTTGTGGTTTGGAATATTTGTAAAATCTCCCTATCTTTGCAGAAATCTCCCTATCTTTGCAGCGTTGAAATTAAAATAAAGGAGATATAACAATGGCAACAGCAATTAAAGCAATACCAACTTTGAAAGGGAAAGAAGCAAAAGAATTCTTGCGGCATGCTAAAGAAGCGGAAAGGAATTATAAAGGATCAAAAAACCAAGATATGCATCCTTTATGCACGATGGCTAACAAGATATTAAATCAGGCAGGCATGCTATAAACGATTCTCTCTTATGTCTTTTCTTTTAGAACAATGTCAGTTCTTTGAGCTGACTGACAATTTATTGGATAATTGTCAACCTTTTACTTGCGGGAATGATGATCTTGACGATTTCTTCCGTAATGATGCAACTCGCTATGCCTATTTCTTAATGGGCAAATCATATTGCTTTCGTTTAATGTCCGATAACACAAAGATTGTTTGTGCATTCACTCTTTCAAACGATAGCATTCGAATATATGACTTACCACGGAGTCGTCGTGATTACATGAAGAGTTTGACTCATCATGAGAAGCCTTTAAAAAGATACCCTGGCGTTTTGATTGGCCGTTTAGGAGTTGGCAAAGGGTTTATACAACAAGGCATTGGAAGTGAGACACTTGATTTCATTAAGGGCTGGTTTTATTCAAGTACAAACAAAACAGGATGCCGTTTTATCATAGTAGATGCTGTAAATGATCCTCTTGTTTTATCTTTTTATAAAAAGAATGGTTTCCTACCTTTGTTTTCAACGGAAGAACAGGAATTTATATATACAGGAGGCAAGAGAGATCAACCTATATCTTTATCTACACGATTAATGTATTATGATCTTCTCCAAATGCGTAGTCATTAACGAAGGGTAAATAATATTTATTCATCTCTTTCTTTCAAAAGATTTGGAAGTAATCAATAATTGTACTAATTTTGCACCAACAGAACCCGCCACGCTTCCCAGAGAACAGCGAACCAGGGCGGGGCTTTTTTTTACATGAACTGCTATGATGTCTTTGTCGTATAACATATTTGCTAAATACGGCTGAAATGGAAGAAATGGATGCAGAAACAAATGATATCATGTTCTTTCTTCCGTTCTTCCGCTAAATCGAAATAATGCATATAGAACATGAACTATCATAGCGGAAGAAGTAGCGGAAGAAGCGGAAGAAGAATGGTGATTTTAGGTCAAAAACACCTAATATTCGTTTGAAGAATGCATCTTCCTGAACGGATTATTGAGCACATGCCCTGAAGACAGAAACCCTTTTGGCAGAACGACATTTGATACGTAGCAAAGAAACTATCATCGTCTTGTTCATGGAATCATGTAAACAGCTGTCATTCAATGTTAGTTGAGTCCGCATGAGTCCTTCAGTGCCAGACTCTCAGTCTGCAACTAACGGACTCTTGGTCTGTTACTGCCTGACTGCCAGTCTGTAACTTACAGACTAATTGTAGCAAGGTAACATCCTGCTCATGTGGATAGAAAGCTCACATAGGAGTAATAACAAATCGACTAAATCAAGCCTTTTTATGGCCTATTTTTCTCGAAAACCGTGTTTTTCTTCCGCTTCTTCCGCCACTTCTTCCGCTATGATAATCCATGAAACAAAACAATTATTTCGATTTAGCGGAAGAACGGAAGAAAGAATTGAAAAGCAAAAACAAATCATTAATCATTCTCCCCTTTCATACAAGAAAAAAACATGCTTTCACGATTAAATGAGTCTTGGAGAAATCTGCTAACACTTGTTTCATAGTCTGTTTATTCTTCACCACCCTAATTGATGCAGAACCACTTTTTCCCACTTTTTTCTGTTTAGACTGTCAATTTACAAATAATATTTGTATCTTTGTCCCAGATGCGATATGCTAAGACAATTTTGAAACTATCATTATGGACCTGAAAGATTATATCAGCACCGTTAATCAGAAATATCGAGCTGGCAATGCCACAGAACACAGCTACAGAGGCGCTTTAGAGCAGTTGATGCAGACTCTATTGCCCAAACTACGCATTGTGAATGAACCCAAGCGAGTGAAATGTGGCGCACCTGATTACATCGCCAGTCGTAAGGACGGTATGCCTGTGTTCTACATCGAAGCAAAGGATATTGGTGATAACGACCTTGACGGACGCAATCCTCATGGCCATAAGGAGCAGTTTACACGCTACAAGCAGGCCCTCGACTACATCATCTTCACAGACTATCTGGACTTCCATCTATATGAGCATGGTGAGTTTGTTGATAGCGTGCGTATCGCAGAAGTAAAGGGCGACAAGATTGTAGCCGTTAATGAGAACAAAGAGAAGTTTCTGAATCTCATAGAGCATGTTGGCAATAATGCCATTCAACGCATCACTTCAGCCTCGCGTTTGGCTAAGCTAATGGCTGCTAAGGCGCGACTCTTAGAGAATATCATTGAGCAGGCACTCAACGATGATACTTACTCAGATGCTAACGACACCTTGCAGGCTCAGTACCAGTCATTTCGAGACTTCCTCATTCAGGAGCTCACCAAGCAGGACTTTGCCGACATCTATGCTCAGACTATTGCCTACGGAATGTTTGCAGCTCGTCTGCACGACCCCACCCCAGAAGACTTTAGTCGTGAGGAAGCAGGCCGCCTGATTCCTAAGACCAATCCCTTCCTTCGCAACCTCTTCAACAATGTTGCAGGCAACGAACTGGATGAGCGTATCACATGGGTGGTTGATGATTTGGTGACTGTGTTCCAAGCTACAAACCTTCAGGAAATCATGAAAGCCTATGGTGAGGACAAACGCCACCACGACCCCATGATTCACTTCTACGAGGATTTCCTGTCTGAGTACAATCCCAAACTGCGTAAGTCAAAGGGCGTCTGGTACACCCCACAACCCGTCGTTGGCTTCATAGTGAGGGCTGTTGACGAGATTCTGCAAAAGGAATTTAACCTGCCAGAAGGATTGGCCGACTACTCTATGATTGAAAAGGAAGTTACCGTTGAGCAGAGCTATGACGGACGTACTAAGGATGGTATGAAACACACCATGAAACGCTTCCATCGTGTACAGATTCTTGACCCAGCTACTGGAACTGGCACATTCTTGGCAGAGGTAGTCAATCAGATATATGACCGTTATCGTGACCAGCAGGGCATCTGGCAGCAATATGTAGAGCAGCATCTTATTCCCCGTCTGCATGGTTTCGAGATTCTGATGGCATCCTATGCCGTTGCCCACATAAAGCTTGATATGTTGCTGAACGAAACTGGCTATCAGCATCTATCAGACAAGCGCTTGCAGGTATATCTGACCAATTCCCTTGAAGAGAGCAATAACGAACCTCGCACTCTCTTTGCCCAATGGCTCAGCCGTGAGGCAACAGAAGCGAATACGATTAAGCGCGACTGTCCTGTGATGGTGATGATTGGTAACCCACCATATAGTATTAGCAGCCAAAATAACGGAAAGTGGATAACAAACCTCATTGCTGACTATAAGAAGGATTTGAATGAAAAGAATATACAGCCACTTAGCGATGACTATATCAAGTTCATTCGTCTTGGACAAGAATATGTAGAGAAGAACGGAGAAGGGATTATCGCCTACATCTCAAACAATTCATTCATTGATGGTATTATTCATCGCCAAATGAGAAAATCGTTGTTAGACTCTTTTAGCCATATTTACATTTTAAACTTACATGGTAGTTCGAAAAGAAAAGAAGTTGCGCCCGACGGAAGTAAAGATGAAAACGTATTCGACATTCAGCCTGGAGTTAGTATAAACATCTTTGTAAAAAGAAAAGATGAGAAAGAATTATGTAAAGTCCATCATTATGAATTATTTGGATCA
>CACZRQ010000066.1 GCA_902783615.1 uncultured Bacteroidales bacterium
CGTGCCATAGTACCACTTGGGTGGTGTTAACGCTTTGTTCAGAAAGTTACCTCCAAGCATCACAGTCTTGTCACGCTGCATCTCAGCTGAGGGCATGTGAAGCAAGCCTGTGACACCGTAGGTCATCTGAGCCGATAGCATAATGGGAAAACACAACAAAACAATCCACAGACCTATTTTGCGACGCATACCCATTATCGTAAACTCAATTCGTTAATATTTAACTTTGCTTATTGGCGAGCATCAATTATACACCAGAAGTCTCACCACCACCACCGTTGGCATTATCGTGACCATCATGTGGATTGTGTGGATCAACAACAGGATCAACAACACCATTGTAAGAATCTATTACATCAATAACATACTGAGAAGTAACACCATCAGTCGGATCCTCAAAGTAGAAATACATGATTACGAGCATAGGAATGATACGGATTCCTTTAACCGTACAATTTGCAGGTAATCTTACAGGAATCAGACCTCCGAATATACCGTAGCCTTTGATTGGGTCATTCGCGTAGTTAATCATGCCCCAAATAGTCATAGCATCAAGAGCATTAGCATCGCTCTTCGCAGGAGCCAACTTAGCACCATAAGGCAGGCCAAGACCATCAGCAGGAACCATCACATCCATTTCTTTATCTGATATGTTAATCACGGGAACACCCAGGGCAGACAGTTTCTCAGCTGGAACATATACACTTAACTCTGTAAGAGGAGTAGGAGCTGCAGTTGGATCAACAGGAGCTACGGTAATACCATCAGGTATAGTAGTAGATGTGCCAGTTGCCATAGCAACAACCAGTGACTCAGATACTGTACCGGTAGTTACAGCAGCCATAGCCACAGCACGGTTCACTGTAGCATAACCAGTCTTAGTAAAAGTGATCACACCATTGATAGGCTCACTCTTTACACCAGAAGTAAAGAAACCTGTAGCATCGGTAGTAGCAGTAACAGCACCACTTACAGCAACACCTTCCAGAGCAGAACCATCCTCAGCATCGGTAACAACACCAGCTACTACATAAGTAGGAGCAGGATACTTCACGTCAACAGTAGTAGAACCACCACTTGGAGTAGGGATATAAATATCACCTGCTTCAGAATCAGAGCAGCTTACGAAAGCGCCAGCTGCCAAAACGGCCAAAGCCATCTTTAAACCAAAAAACTTTTTCATTTTCATTTAAAATTTTAATAATTCAACAATTCCGATTTAATAAATATTGGGTTAAAATTACTTTCTGTACCAAAATTCCTATCCGCTCTTGGACTGAATGATTTACCGTAAGTCCTCTCATTACCGGCATTATACATAACACCCATGTTCTGCGACGGCAACACCCTCGGGATGTATCCTTTCCTCTTATATTTATAAGGAGGAAGATTCACCGTGAACTGGAAGCCACCATTGAACCCGTGATTACCCGCATGCTGCACCTTCATAGCGTAAAAGCCGATAGCCGCATGACGGAAATATCTCGTCATCGATGCCCTGATGCCTTTCTCGTGCAGGAGGTACTGCTGCAAATGCAGGTCGAACTTTACGTTGTACTGAGGCCAGTAGAACGAGCCACCAACACTCCACGTCAGGCGTTTCCAGTCTCCCCTCTTCCATCGCCAGTTCACGAAATGCGACATGCCCGTATAGGCAATCTCACCATCCAGCATGAATCGGGGGTCTTTGAAAACATACCTTGCCTGCAGGTCACCACCCCAACGGAAGTTATTGAAAGTACCAACCGTTGCCGTGAGGAACAAGTTCTTAAACCTGACATCCTGCGAAAGGGTAATGTAGCCTTGCTGCACCTTGTCATAGTCAGGACCATATTCATTCACGATGGGCACAATCACCTGACCTGTGAACTTCATACCATCCCACAAAGACACCTCAATAGTGGGGTTCAGTGTGATCAAGAACGTATAAATCTTGAAGATGGTGTAGTTTCTGAAGTTCAACTTCGGGTAAACCACCAAATCAACCTTGTACAAAGAGCGATTCTTCTTTTTAGTCTTGCTGGCTATCTTCCAGGAGTCACCCAACTCGTAAGTTGCCTCCCAGTCAGCCCGCTGAACATCTGCCTCACCGTCTTCACTGCCCCTATAATGGTAGAAAAGCGAATATTGTGGCACATTATTATCAAGCACCACAATTCTGCAACTCTTGTTTTCTGGCATGCCTAACGACTGTATCACGTCCACCGCGTTTGCCATACCGACACCTTGAAGGCGGTAAGCGGTATTTTGAACCACATAAACACGTTCGTCGTCCGTGTCTGTGCAACTGACCTCCTCAAAACCCATCTTGATCAGCTCTTCCACGGCAGCTTCGCCCGTTTGCGACCAACCCTTGAGCGGGAAAGCAATCACAATGAGCAACAACAATACAGCAGCTTTTGCGCTGATTCTCAAACTTTTATTCATGTCAGTACTTCCAAAATACACCGTAAACCAACAATTTACTTGCAAAATACCTTGCAAAGGTATGCACTTTTTTAGAAACAACAAAGCTTTTTTAAGAAAAAAAAACTTTATCTGTTTTTTTCTCAAAATAGTCCACTAATCGGGATGAGCATGAAAAAAAAAGAACAGCGGGAGAGGGTATCCCGCTGTTACACCTTATTTATATATAAGGGGAAAGATCAGTTCAAACGATAGAGCAGCCAAGCACCCTGGAAATCGGAACGATTAGGGTATTTAGCCTTGAAAGCATCACGTGCCCGCTGAGCGGTTGCATAGTCAGCATGAGAAGACACGATCACGCGATACATGTTGTTATCAGCGTTGAAAACGACGATGGAATTGTAACCCTCACCATCCAGCATCTTCTTCAGATTGTCGGCATTGGTCTTCACGCCAAAGCTGCCACACACAACGCTATAATCCTGCAATCCACTACCTGAAACCAGCGTTACCTTTTCCTGACGGGCAGTGCCCTGAGCAGGGGCAGAAGCTGGAGATGGGTTGTTGGTCTGCACTGGAGCTGCTACCACAGGAGTAACCTCTTCAGTGGTCTGATTGGTAGCTGGCTGAGCTACCTCCTGCTGTTTAGCTTTCTCATAAGCCTTCTTATATGCGCTCTCACTGCTCTTGCATGATGCGAACGCAAAAGCCACACAAATTCCTAAGCCTAATACTAATAATTTCTTCATATCAAAATTGTATTTAGTTTTATACGATAATATTTCTGCAAAAATAATAGAAAATATCACAGAATTCAAAAAAAAAATGTGAAAAATGATTATATATACGAATTTATTTACTATCTTTGCTTGAAAAGTAACTAAAGTTTAATTTTTTAAGGAGGATTTATTATGAAAGGACTGAATGTTTTAGTAGCATTTTTATCAGGCGCTGTTATTGGTACAGCCGTAGGTTTACTGTTTGCACCAGAGAAGGGTGAGGACACTCGCACCAAGATTGCCGAGATTCTGCGCAAGAAAGGTATCCGTTTGAGCAAGATCGAGATGGATAACCTGATCGACGAGATTGCCGACGTGAAGGACGAAGACGCTGATTAAATACCACGACTATGTTTGGAGCAGAAAAGAGCATAGAGAACCTCCAGCAACTGTTTGCGGAAACAAAGAAATACGTCGAGCTGCAAACGGAGTATGCCAAGCTGGAACTGACTGAGAAGTTGACGATCCTGCTGTCAACCCTCATCCTGGTATTGATATTAATCATACTGGGCATGGTAACTCTATTCTATTTCTCATTCACCATAGCATACGTGCTGGCTCCGTACATCGGAGGACTGATGAGCAGTTTTGCCCTGATAACAATGTTTTTGCTGGTACTCATGGCGTTGGTTTATCACTACAGACAACGGCTGATCGTGGCACCAATGGTGAAGTTTCTGGCTAACCTGTTTCTAAGAGATACAAATAAACAACAACCTAAGGAGGAGGTGAGTGATGAACAACCAGCAGAATGACATTACGTTAGAGGACATTGCCCTGCAGAAAGCTGTTCTGCGCAAGCGCATTGGCAAACAAAAGGAAAAGATGACGGCTTTGTCGCAAGGATTCATTGCACCCCTGAAACCCGCTGCCAAGAAGGGCGGTGCTGCTATGGGACTCTTCAACAGGAGCCTGGTAGTGTTCGACGGTGTGCTGATTGGCTACAAGCTATTGAAAAGATTCAAGAAACTGACCAGGTAAAGGGAATCTTGAAAAGGCCTTATTTTTACTCCCTCGTGAGGAAATAATTTTTCTCGCACGAGGGAGTAAATTTTAGTGGGTTAATGCTGCCCAAACCAAAGGGTGCAGGAAAAAGCGTACATCCTTCCCTGCAGCCAACGATTCTCGGATAAAAGTGGAGGATACATCAAACTGGGGAGCATCGACAAAAAACACGTTCGCTGGTAAGTCATCGATCTCCATGGGATATCCAGGACGAGGATAAACGATGATTGGATAATCGCTCATGATGCGCTCGCCTTGATACCAGTTCCGCAAGTTGGGCCAATTGTCAGCTCCCATGAGCAGATGGAACTCGTATTCTGGATACAACTCTCTGAGTTTTAACAAGGTATGATAGGTATAAGATGGGCGGGGCAAGGAGAACTCTACATCGCATGCCTGAAACTTGGGATAATCAGCTATTGCCAAACGAACCAACTGCAAGCGTAGGTCATCGTCCATCAAATCAGCCTGTTGCTTGAAAGGATTGCGAGGGCTCACCACAAACCACAGCTCGTCCACCCCACCAAACTCACACAGGTAGTTGGCGAGAGCCAAATGTCCCACATGAATGGGATTGAAGGAGCCAAAATACAAAGCAACTTTCATAACATTGACGATTTACTATTGACGATTGACAATTGACAATTGACGATTTACTATTGACGATTGACAATTGACAATTGACGATTATTTCAGCTCTTGTTTGATGCGGCCCCAGAGTTTCCAGTTGTTCAGGGCACTGAGGCAAGCCACTACCACCAGCATGATGCCAAGGTCGGTAATGCCATAATAGAAGAAGAATATGGCCATGAAGACAAAGCACAGCATGGCAAACACATTGATGGCAAACAAAATGCGCACCACCTTAGTTGACAAATTCTTACCGTTGAAGTCCATATTGATGAATCATTAATAATTAACAATCACTCCTCGTCATGCAGGAAATCCGTTATGATCTGCAAAGTCTCAGCCTTGGCAGTCTCCAAATCGTCATTAATCACCACCTTGTCGAACTGAGAGGCAAAGCCTAATTCGAACTCGGCACGGGCGATGCGGTCGTTGATGACCTCTGGCGTTTCTGTGCCTCGCCTCTCCAAACGCTTGCGCAGCTCCTCAATCGAAGGAGGCTGGATAAACACACTCAGGGCGCGGTCACCATAGTATTGCTTGATGTTCACACCACCCTTCACATCCACATCAAACAGCACATTCTGACCATCTTCCGACTGTTTCTCCACCTGTGCCTTCAACGTACCATAGAAGCGTCCGGGATACACCTCCTCATACTCCAGAAACTCGTCGTTTTCAATGCGTTGGCGGAAATCCTCCGGTGTGAGGAAGAAGTACTCCACTCCATGCTGCTCCTGACCACGAGGGGCACGACTGGTGGCGCTGATGGAGAAGGCCAACTTCAATTCGGGATGCTCTTGCAGCAAGTAGTTGATGATGGTGCTCTTCCCACTGCCCGAAGGGGCACTAAAAATAATTAACTTTCCCATACTATCATTTATTGACGATTGACGATTGACAATTGACAATTAGCTACTATCCCTATCTAAGGGGAGGAACCTTTACATCACGTTCAACACTTGTTCCTTGATTTGCTCCAGCTCATCCTTCATCTGCACCACAATCTTCTGCATCTCAGCATGATTGCTCTTGCTGCCAAGGGTATTGATCTCACGCCCCATCTCTTGAGCGATGAAACCCAGTTTCTTTCCCTGTCCATACTGTCCCTCCATCGTTGAGATGAAGTAAGTCAAGTGGTTAGCCAAACGCTGTTTCTCCTCGTTGATGTCCAGTTTCTCGATATAATAGATCAGCTCTTGCTCCAACCTGTTCTTATCATAATCCACAGGCAAATTCGACAGAGAGTCCAGGATACGCTCCTTGATCTTCGGCACCCGCTCCTTCTCGTATGGCTCAACCGAAGCCAAGAGTTCGCCAATGCGGGCAATATTCATACGGAACTTCTTATCCAAAGCCGCGCCTTCCTGCTTGCGGAAGTCAATCAAATGCTGCACCGCTTGCTGAATACCGGCTGCCACTTGGTTCCATTCCTCCTCCGTCAGCTCTACAGCCTCATCCTTGGTTGCCATCACCTCCGGCATACGCAGCAGCGTATTGAACCAATCTTGCGGCGCAGGAATACCCGTTTCCTCCACAATCTCGCTCAATCGCTTGTAGTAAGCCGCCATCGCACTCTGGTTTATAGGCACCGTCACATCAGCAGTGTCTTTCTTCTCAATCCACAACGAGAAATCCACCTTGCCACGTTCCAGTTGCTTGGCGATGAGGTTACGCACTTCCATCTCCTTCTCTCGGTAGAGGGAAGCCATACGAGTTGAGAGATCCATCGCTTTGCTGTTCAGCGACTTGATCTCAATATTCACTTTCTTCTCGGGCAGATCGACAATCACCTTGCCATAGCCCGTCATTGATAGAATCATAGTCGATATCTCACTTTTTTTAATCTAAACAGATGCAAAATTAACGGAATATTTTAAGATGTGGAAATAAAAGACTAAATTTGTTGGCTGAAAATGA
>CACZRQ010000067.1 GCA_902783615.1 uncultured Bacteroidales bacterium
CCACCTCCCTCAACTTTAGACACATACCAAACGAAGCGATGCCAATTCGAAGCAGCGAGGCTGGCATCAACACGGATCGTAAGGAATCGCATTGAAAAAACATGAAGTTGCCAATGTTTCGGACACCCTCTTCTATCACCACTCGCTTAATGTCTTCACGGTATAGTGCCCACGGAGCCTCCTCTTCTTTCGTGTAGTTCTTGGTGTATCCGTATCCTTGCAAAGTCAGCACTCCATTGTGGGCCAACGACCATTTCACATTTTCTCCTTCATTGCCACACACACCGCTTGCCATCACAGCATCCTTCGCAATCACCACTTCGGGCTTAAGCCCCAACGGTAGCCCATCCTCAATAGCTTTGATTGCCGCCATTTCTCGATAAAAGTTATGTGCCCGATAGTCCGAGAGCAATGCTTTAGGCACATATACTGTCGCTCCCAAGAAGGAAGCATCGCTACTAACATTCACCACCTGATGGGCATGCAGGACAAGAGATTGCAGTTTAGCACATCTATTAAAAATGTGATTGATCATCGTCACAGAACTGGGCACTGATGCATTCGTAAGGTTGGCACAATCCGCAAAAACACCCAAGCCCAACTTCGTCAGACTTCTGGGCAAATCTACGCTTTTCAACCCCGTACACCCCTTGAAAGCATACGCCTTGATTTCGTTGAGCATCAGTGGAAAATCCAATGTTTTCAGACCTTCACACCCCATGAATGCTTCCATGCCAATGGTTCGCAAAGCCTTGGGCCATGTGATGGACGTAAGTTTTGAACACCCTTTGAAGGCACGTAGTTCTATATGCCTCAGATTGGTGGACATCTGAATCTCTTCCAACCCAGAGTTCTCGAAGGCGCCCTCTGAAATGCTTTGTACCGTAGATGCTAAGACAACATTCCTGAGATGGGGACAATGGGCAAAAGCATCACGTCCCACATTCGCCACCCCATCTTCCAGCACGACCTTTACAATCTTCTCACGATAAGCATTCCATGGAGGCAGAAGAACCGTCGAATAGTGCTCCATCAACCCTTTCCCTGATACGGTCAGCGTACCATCATTGGCAAGTGTCCATTCCACCTGTCCATTGCTACCACAAACACCTTTCGCCATCTGTGCTCTTGCCATCAACCCTATTAGGCAAAAAAATAGAGGGAATAATATTTTTCTTATCATTTGATTTTGTTATATATGCAAGTGAAACATTCTATGGAATCAAAAAAGTGACAGGCAGAATCACCTGCGTGCGAACCAGTTTTCCATTCAATTTTCCAGGCGTCCACATTGGCATTTGCTCCACCATCGCCACCACCTCCCATTCGAGTGCCGTTCTCGATGCCTCCAATTCATCAGGTGTAAGATACCCCTCTGCCTCATCCTTCTCCGTGTAGGAAGTCACCACCTCACCTGTTCGTTCACCACGTACAGACATTTCTGATTTTGTATGGTTGGCCAGAATGGTAGGAGAAGAAACCGTACCGTCTTTCTCAACCACAAGCTTGACCAACAGCCGTCCACTCACCTTGCATTCACTTGCTATCTGTGGATAATGGAGCGTCGTGTGCATGTAATCGAGCAATGTTTGTTCGCCATCACCAAATACAGGATACTGATCAACCTGTTCATACACAGTCGTATCAACCTCATTGTTCTTCACCACAGTTTCTTGAGGTATTGCTTTCTTTTCCTGCGCCTCTTCAGAATCTTGAGCCATCTCAAGAGGAGCAACAGGTATCTGCTTCTTCACCAACGAAAGAACATCCTTGTTCCCTATTGTCTCTAATCGTTTCGTCGCCATATCAGCCATTTTCTTTCCCATAGCAGGCTGGGCGAGAATCATCACGACAAGCAATATCAAAGGTATCAGATATATCACTTTCAGCATCGAAACTGGGGAAGAAGGACGACGGAACATCTGCTTCATGCGTTGCTTTAACGATGCCTGATTCATGCCATTGACAAATGCCCCCATACTCTGGTTGGTTGCTTTCTCGATGAGAAGCTGTTGGTATTCATGCCTTGTTGTTATCCCCGACTTAACGACCCATGCATCAGCCTCAAATTCATGTACCGTAAGCAGGTCTTTCCGAAGCATCCACACAAAGGGGGTCCACCACTGCAAACAAGCACATATATCACATAGCAGCAAATCATAAGAATGCCCCTGCCGCCTATGGGCACGTTCATGAGCCAAAAGCATTACTCCGTTTTCCTGAAAATCGCGCTGGTTAATCACAATATAACCAAAGCAAGAGAAAGGACTTTCCACCGCATCATTGATGATATAATCATGCTCTTTCTTGCCACCTCTGAGAACACGAATGACACTCCATACAGCCAAAAGATAGCGCAACAGACAACACACCAATCCCACTTCATATATCAGCAGCATGAGCACAGCCCATGTAGGTGACTCTGTAGCCGATTGTATTGACTGCTTCACCTCTCCACCTGTCATTGCAGCAGGGTTTTCAAACAATTGTTCACTGAGCACCATCATGCCCTTGTTCACCACTGTCGGATGTTCGGTTACCACATGCACAACAGGCAGCACTGCGCTAATGGGCATGATAAAGATAAGCACTGCCCTATTGAATCGGTAAAAAGTTTCGACCTGTACGATTGAAAAAGACGCGTCTTTAAATACTAAACTCTGCATTCTTACGTTATTATAGGTGTAAGATATAATAACA
>CACZRQ010000068.1 GCA_902783615.1 uncultured Bacteroidales bacterium
ACAGACAGTCGCTCCCTCAGTTTCCCTGAGGCAACCCTGTTCTTTGCCTTGACGACAAAGCGCAACAGTGGCGCACATTATATCAACGAACTTTATCAGCGTGGCGTACGCAACTTTGTGGTGTCGCGCAGCGATTATGCCGAGGTGGAAGCCCTGTGTTTGCAGGATGTCAACATCCTGCTGGTGCCTGATACCCTGATGGCGCTGCAGAAGTTGGCGCAGACCCATCGCAAGCGTTACGAGATTCCTGTGGTTGGTGTCACAGGCAGTAACGGAAAGACGGTGGTGAAAGAATGGCTGCATCAGCTGCTCAGTCCCGATAGGGTCATTGTGCGCTCACCCCGCAGCTATAACTCCCAGATTGGCGTTCCCCTTTCTGTGTGGCAACTGCATCCAGGCACCCAGCTGGCCATCTTCGAGGCAGGCATCTCACAGCCTGGCGAGATGGAAGCCCTGCGCGAAATGATTCAACCCACCATTGGCGTGCTCACCAACATCGGAGGAGCCCATCAGGAGAATTTCTTCTCGCGCCAAGTGAAGTGTATGGAGAAACTGACGCTTTTCCGCGATAGCAATGTGGTGATCTATAATGGTGATGACGATTTCATCAACAATTGCGTGAGTAATTCCGTGCTGGCCACCCGCTCGATGGCTTGGAGTCGCAAGGATGCCGATCGCCCCTTATATATAAGTAAGGTGAAGAAGGGCGATGATGCCACCATCATCACCTATCGTTACCTCGATATGGAGAACCAGTTCACTTTGCCGTTCATCGACGATGCCTCCATCGAGAACTCGTTGCATTGTCTGGCGGTGTGCTGCTACCTCATGCTTCCCCCAGAACAGATTTCCGAGCGTATGGCTCGTCTGGAACCTGTGGCCATGCGTTTGGAGGTGAAAGAGGGCAAGAATGGCTGTATGCTCATCAACGACAGCTATAACTCCGACCTCACTTCCTTGGAGCTGGCCCTCGATTTCCTGTATCGCCGCTCGCAGGATAAACAGCTGAAACGCACACTCATCCTGAGTGATATCCTGGAAACTGGTAAGAAAGCCCACATGCTTTATCGCCAGGTAGCCGAATTGCTGAAGAGCAAGGGCATCCAGCGCATCATTGGCGTGGGCGAGGAAATCTCCTCATGTGCCAACGAGTTCAACATTGAACGCAATTTCTTCACCTCCACTTCTGAATTGCTGAAAGCCATCAACGAGCGCAGATTGAAGCTCGATCATGAGATGATCCTCATCAAGGGTGCCCGTAAGTTTGGGTTCGACGAGCTCACCGAGGCCATCGAGAAAAAGGTGCACGAAACGATTCTGGAAGTGAACTTGGGGGCTTTGGTGGAGAACTACAACTATTACCGCAGTCTGCTGAAACCCACCACCAAGATGGTATGTATGGTAAAGGCTTCGGCCTATGGAGCTGGTGCCATCGAGGTGGCTCGCACATTGCAGGATCATCTGGTGGACTATCTGGCTGTGGCTGTGGCAGATGAGGGTGCCGAACTCCGCAAGGCAGGCATCCACGCCAACATCCTGGTGATGAACCCTGAGATGACTGCCTTCAAGACCATGTTCGACTATAAGCTCGAGCCCGAGGTGTATAGCTTCCATTGGTTAGAGGCGTTGATCGATGCTGCCGAGAAAGAGGGTATCACCAACTATCCCATTCATATCAAGCTTGATACAGGCATGCATCGCTTGGGATTCGCGCCTTCCGAGATGCCTGCTCTGATACAGCGGCTCAAGAGTCAGAATGCCTTGATTGCCCGTTCGGTGTTCTCCCATTTCGTGGGAAGCGACTCGGAAGAGTTCGATGCATTCACCTGCCGACAGATCAACACGTTCCTGAAGGCTTCCAATGAGCTTCAGGCAGCTTTCCCGCATAAGATTCTACGTCATATCTGCAACTCAGCAGGCATCGAGCGATTCTCGAGCATCCAGTTGGATATGGTGCGTCTGGGCTTGGGCTTATATGGCATCAACCCCATCACCAATGCGGTGATGCACAATGTATGCACCCTCACCACCACCATCTTGCAGACCCACGATGTGCCTGCTAACGAGACGATTGGCTATAGCCGCAAGGGACATCTCAAGCGTGATTCACGCATCGCAGCCATTCCTATCGGCTATGCCGATGGCCTGAACCGCAAACTGGGAAACGGCCGCTGCTATTGCCTCGTGAATGGTCAGAAGGCTCCGTATGTGGGCAATATCTGCATGGATGTGGCCATGATCGATGTGACCGATATCGATTGCAAGGAAGGCGACAAGGTGGAGATATTCGGCGATCATCTGCCTGTAACCGTGCTGAGCGATGCGCTCGACACCATCCCTTATGAGGTGTTGACGAGTGTGAGCAACCGTGTGAAACGAATTTATTACCAAGATTAAATAGCAATTAGTATTAACAATTTAAATAAAAGAATTATGGAAAACTTACTGTTAATGTTTATGCCTTCGGGCTCAGAGTGGATCATTA
>CACZRQ010000069.1 GCA_902783615.1 uncultured Bacteroidales bacterium
AGCTGGCTAAGACCAACATCATTCACAAGAACAAGGCAGCCAACATCAAGTCAAGCCTTTGCAAACACATCAACAAACTGGGATAATCCAAATTTATTTCATAAAAAAGTCGCAATTCCATCACTGGAGTTGCGACTTTTTCGTTATTTATCTGCTGTTTTTAGAGTTTTATTCTTTCCGAAAGCTGTTTTGCGAATGGTCTGTAGATATATTTTCCTTGAAATTGGAATATCTGGCCATATCTTCTGAATATAGGTAAAAATTTGGAGGATATTTCCAAACTGCGTAACTTTGCACCCAGAAAACAAAACCAAAGTGAAACATTAAACATTAAGAAAGGAAAAAGATTATGAGTAAGAAGAATTATCGTTTTGAGACCCTCCAACTTCATGTAGGCCAAGAACAGGCTGACCCCGCAACTGATGCCCGCGCAGTGCCCATCTATCAGACCACAAGTTATGTGTTCCGTAATTCACAGCATGCCGCCGACCGTTTCGGACTGCGCGATGCCGGCAACATATACGGCCGCCTGACCAACTCCACACAAGGTGTGTTCGAAGACCGAGTAGCAGCGCTGGAAGGCGGTGTAGCAGGCCTGGCTGTAGCCAGCGGTGCCGCAGCTATTACCTATGCACTACAAAACATTGTGCAGGCAGGCGACCACATTGTAGCAGCCGACAATTTGTATGGCGGTTCCTATAACCTGATTACCCACACATTGGCTACGCAGGGTATTGAGAACACCATCGTCAACGTGAACGATCTCAACGCTCTTGAGGCTGCCATACGCCCCAACACAAAAGTAGTATATGCCGAAACTTTCGGCAACCCCAACAGTGACGTACTCGACATTGAGGCCGTGGCAGCCGTAGCCCACAAGCACCAGATTCCGTTCATTGTTGATAACACGTTTGGCACACCCTATCTGATTCGCCCATTGGAGCATGGCGCAGACATCGTGGTTCACTCGGCAACAAAGTTCTTGGGTGGTCACGGCACAAGCTTAGGCGGTGTCATTGTCGATGGCGGAAAATTCAACTGGACGGCAAATGCCGACAAATTCCCCACTTTAGCCAAGCCCGACCCATCGTATCATGGCATTGTCTTTGCCGAAGCCGTAGGGGCAGCAGCCTACGTGACTCGCATTCGCGCCGTCTTGCTGCGCGACACCGGTGCAACCCTTTCACCGTTTAATGCTTTCATTTTGTTGCAGGGTGTGGAGACGCTGAGCCTGCGCGTGGAACGTCATGTGGAAAATGCGCTGAAGGTGGTAGAGTTCCTCTCCAACCATCCAAAAGTGGCTCACGTCAACCACCCTGCCCTGAAGAGCCATCACGATCACGAGCTCTACCAGAAGTACTTCCCCAACGGTGGAGCAAGCATTTTCACCTTCGAGATCAAAGGCGGACAGGATGAAGCATGGAAATTCATTGATGCGCTGCAGATATTCTCTCTGCTGGCCAATGTGGCAGACGTAAAGAGTCTCGTTATACACCTCTATACCACCACGCACTCACAACTGTCGCCAGAGGAACTGGCAGAGCAGCATATCACGCCCTCTACCATCCGTCTCTCCATCGGCACTGAGCACATCGATGACATCATTGATGACCTCAAGCAGGCACTCGACCAGATTTAAGTAACAACGGATTTCAAGAATTATAGGAATAAATCAAAAATTATTTGTATCTTTGCACCCCAAAAGGGATTACATTTAATATGTTATCAGGTCTTTAAAAAATAATTATTATGTCTAAAATAGCAAAACAGCTGACCGAGCTCGTCGGCAACACCCCACTTCTTGAGCTCAACAAGTTTTCAACGGCAAAAGGCATTGAGACACCTATCATAGCCAAAGTAGAATACTTTAACCCAGGTGGCAGCGTGAAAGACCGTATTGCACTGGCCATGATCGAAGATGCAGAAGCAAAGGGAATCCTGAAACCCGGAGCCACCATCATCGAGCCCACCAGCGGTAACACAGGCGTAGGACTGGCACTCGTATCAGCCGTCAAGGGCTATCACCTTATTCTGACCATGCCCGAGACCATGAGCGTGGAACGTCGTAATCTTGTAAAAGCCTACGGTGCCGAGGTACGCCTGACACCAGGTAAGGACGGCATGCCAGGAGCCATCCGTGCAGCCGAGGCATTGCGCGACTCTATACCAGGCAGCGTCATCCTGCAGCAGTTTGAGAATGCAGCAAACCCCGCCAAGCACTATGCTACCACAGGTCCAGAGATTTGGCGTGACACAGACGGCAAAGTAGATATTTTCATTGGCGGTGTAGGCACCGGCGGAACCATCAGTGGTGTTGGTAAATACTTGAAGGAACAGAACCCCAACGTTCAGGTTATCGCTGTAGAGCCGAAGTCCAGCCCCGTGCTGAACGGTGGTCAGAGTGGCCCCCACAAGATTCAGGGTATCGGTGCAGGTTTCATCCCCAAGACCTATGATGCCAATGTGATTGACGAGGTATTCGATGTAGAGAACGACGATGCTATCCGCACGGGTCGTGAGATTGCTCAGAGTGAAGGCCTTCTGGTAGGTATCAGTGCTGGTGCCGCCCTCTATGCAGCCATTCAGGTGGCTAAACGCCCTGAGAACAAGGGTAAGAAGATTGTGGTACTGCTGCCCGATACAGGCGAGAGGTATCTCTCAACCGTCCTCTATGCCTTTGAGGACTATCCTCTTTAAAAGATAAAAGAAAGGAGCCACACGGCTCCTTTTTTTGGGGTTAACGGTTAGCGAAATGGCTCATAAGGGCAAAAAGCCAATACTTGCAAGTATAGGTGCGTAAGGGAAGCGGATAAAGACCCGCATCCCGAAGAAGAG
>CACZRQ010000070.1 GCA_902783615.1 uncultured Bacteroidales bacterium
CCTGCAACGCCTCGTTGAAGTCCACCAGATACTCCCATTTCTGTTCGTAGAACGGAGCGAAGTCATCGCGATAGTATTCGAAATAAGGTGTATGTCCGTAAGCCGACTCCAGCGCATACAGATGCAGATGCCGCCAGTTCCCGTGGTCACTGATGCGTATGTCCTTCACCTCACACTTCAACGTATCGGGCTTCACGGTGGGCACTGTCAAGTCAATCCTTCCGTTAGGTCCTGCAATCACACACCTGTTCCGATAGGTCTGCTTCATATAGTGGTCGTGCACCTCCAATCTCACCTCCGCATTCGCCTCCTGAGCTGCTAACAAATGGGCATAATACGCTATAGGAGCCAGATACGCCGTTGTCAGATACAGGCGTTCCATTACTTGATATCGTCCACCCATTTGAACAGGCGGCTCCAGCGAATCTTACCATCAAACCAACCCTTGTCCTTGTCGAGCGACAGCCAAATCAGCACAGGTTTACCCACCACATGATCCTCTGGCACAAAGCCCCAATAGCGCGAGTCGGCACTCTTATGACGATTGTCGCCCATCATCCAATAGTAATCCATCTGGAATGTATATTCATCCGTCTTCACACCATTGATGTACAGGCCATCGCTCTTGCGCTCCAGCTTATTGCCTTCGTATGCTTCGATACAACGCTCATACACAGGCAGGTTATCTTCAGTGAGCTTGACGGTTGCCCCTTTCTTTGGAATCCATATCGGGCCATAGTCATTGCGCGTCCAGTGCGTATGGAGATTTAATGGGAACAGCTGCCCCACGTAATTCTCCCTTTCAGGCTCCATCACAATCTTACTCACCAGCTTCTTGTTGCCCTGCAGTTTCTGCAGCATCTCCTTCGTCAGAGGTAGGTTGTAGGTAGGCGTGAGTCGCCCGTTCTGCTGGCGGGTGTTCAAGCCCATGCTCAGCAACTCGTTTTCCCAACTCATGTCGCTGCCCATCTCCCAACGGTCGTCCTCGCTGATGCCCAGCTCGTCGAACATCTCATTGGAGATTATCGGGCCTGTGGTCTGCACGAAATAGTTCAACTGCATGTTCTTCGGATCTTCTATCTGCTTGCCGTTCAGCCAAACATGCGCATCCTTGATTTCCAGCGTATCGCCTGGCAAGCCCACACAGCGTTTCACGTAGTTCTCCCTTCTATCGATGGGGCGCACAATCACCTCGCCATAAATGCGCGGATTGCTCTTAATCTGCTTGGAGCCTTCGGCATAGAAGATGTCGTAAGCCATGCGTTGCTGCTCGCGCGTCAGGCTCTCCATATCCACCTTCTCTCCATAGCGTCGCTTGCCTTCATTATAGGCCAAGCTGTAGAAATCGGTCTGCTGGAAATTCGTGGCTACCGTATCGCCTGCAGGGAAGTTGAACACCACAATGTCGTTCAGTTCCACCTTTTCCCATCCCTTGGCGCGCTTATATTTCCATTGCGGCCAGTCGATATATGATTTCATGTTGGTACCTGGAATGGTGTGCTGCGTCAATGGCAACGACAGCGGTGTGTTGGGTGTGCGAGGGCCATAGCTGGCTTTGCTCACAAACAGGTAATCGCCCACTAAGAGCGACTTCTCCAACGATGAAGAGGGAATCTGGTAGTTCTGGAAGATATAGATGTTGACGAAATAAACCGCCACGAGGGCGAACACGATGGCATCTACCCAGCTCATCAGCCAGCGACCCGTGTCGCTCTTCCATTCGTGCCAAAAGCCCCAGGGAATGATCTTGGTGATATAAGCGTCGAAGATAAACGGCACCGCAAGCAGTCCCCACCAACTCTTGATCCACAGCAGGAACAGCAGATAGAGCACCATCACGATGCTCATCGTAATCCATTGTCTCTTTGTAGCTTCCTTCAATTTCTGCATAACTTACCTTTTAAAAACCATATACATCCCGATAATAATCATCAATGGTGAGCAAGCCCTGCTGGTTCACCGTCCATTCTGCCGCCAGTACTGCGCCCAAGGCAAAGCCCTTGCGGTTGTGGGCATCGTGCGTGATGGTAATCAAGTCGGCCTCAGAGTCGTAGCGCACGGTATGAATGCCAGGCACTTCTCCGCGACGGATGTGATCCACGCGCAGCAGCCGCTTGTCGGTGGTGTCCTCAGCCCATGCATCCTTCCTGTCCACCAGCTTCACGATATCCTCAGCCAGCGTGATGGCGGTTCCGCTGGGATGATCCAGCTTGTGCACATGATGCGTCTCTTCCATCTCCACATCGTATTGCGGAAACTGGTTCATCACCTTTGCCAGATAGCGGTTCACTGCGGCGAAGATGCCCACGCCAATCGAGAAGTTCGATGCCCACAGCAACGTCTTTCCCTCCTGTTGGCAGGCACGGCGCACATCATCGCCATGTTCCTTCATCCATCCCGTGCTGCCGCTCACCACCTTCACGCCCTTGGCCCAGGCTTTCAAATAGTTACCATAAGCCACCTGAGGGGCTGTGAACTCAATGGCTACATC
>CACZRQ010000071.1 GCA_902783615.1 uncultured Bacteroidales bacterium
CTTTGCTCATGGCAAGGATGGATGTGGTAAGACAACAAAGTATCTCATTTTCTTCCAAACAGGATGCTGACACGGGGGTGGCGGCTACGCCATCCCCTGATGGAAGCAGACTGATATTTCTCTCTCCTCCCCCTCATTCCCCCAAACAGGAGGGATCAACATACTCCCTCCCCCCTTCGGGGTACTCCCCCTTGCTAAGGGGGAGAGCTTTTTGGCATGTAATTTATGACTTCTACATCGAAAGCTGGCCTGTGACACGCAGGTATTCGGTTTCGTTGATCTTCTGTTGAGTCTGCGCCTCGATGAGATTGCTGCGAGCCTGGTGCCACTGAGACTGTGCATCGAGCAAGTCGGTCATGGTGCAGTACTGGTTGTCGTACTTCTGACGCATCACACGCAGGTTCTCATCAGCCTGTTGCTGACCCAGTTGAGCCGTTTCCAGCATGCGCTGTCCGTCGGTGAGATTCAACACCGCCTGACGCACCTCGATGCTCATGCCCCGTTCATACTGCTGCAGCTGGATGCGAGAGTTGTCGAGATCCAGTTTCGCCTTCTTCACTTTCTTCACCTCAGCACCCCAATGGAAGATGGGCACACTGACAGAAAGGATGGCAATGGCATGACCTCCATTAAAAGTATCTTTAAAATAAAAATTACTACCATCAGGCAACGGAAGATTAAGCTTTGCTTTCAGGTTGTCGAAATAGCTGTAGCTACCCACAAGAGCCACAGTAGGCAGGTAGTTGGAACGAGCCATCTTCACCTGCTGCTTGCTGGCTTCCACCTGCTGCTTCAGCAAGATGAGATCGGGACGCATGGAGAAATCCTCGGTGAGTCCATCCACGCTTTGCGCGGTCATGATGGTGTCGGTAGGAGTGATGGTCGAGTCGAAAGGCGTGCCGATGATATTGGCCAAAGCCAATTGGCACAGCTGCTCGCCGTTACGAGCCTTCTGCAGCTGATAGCTGATCTCGTTCTGCTTGGCGGAAATGCGCAACAGCTCGTTGTTGGTAGCCAAATCGGCATCCACACTGATCTTCACCTGGTCGTACAAGCCCTGCATCTGGTCGGCGTATGCTTCCAGCATCCGCACCTTGGAGCGCACGGAGATGAGCGTATAGTAGGCATTGTCAACATCGGCAATGACCTGCATGCGAGCCTTGCGCAGCTGTTCCTCGCTGACGGTCTTGCCAATGCCTGCCAACTTGTTGGCTGCCGTGATCTGACCACCGGCATAGAGCGGCAAGGTGAGGTTCACACCAGCCAGATAGGTGCCGCGCAACTGCAGCGTAAGCGGTCCAAACTCCCTGTCCTTCATGGCAACGGCAGTGACCGAGCCATCCAACTTCGGCAGATACTGCGCAAAGGCAATCTCACGGTCGAGCTGAGCCTTACGCACGTTATTGTCGGCCGTCTTGACTTGTTCGCTATACTCCAATGCCATCTGGCGGCAGTCATTCAAGCTCAGCGACTGGGCATGGAGCCCAGCTACTGAGAGAATTGTCATTATAGATAATAATAATCGTTTCATGCTTCGGTTTTTTGAACTTTAAAGATGGTAGAATACAATATTGGGAGGAACACCAGTGTGATGAGTGTACCCATAGCAAGTCCAGCCATGATGCAGACAGCCATTGAGCCATACATTGGGTCGCCCATAAGAGGAGCCATACCCAGGATGGTGGTCAGCGAGGCCATGATCACAGGACTGGTACGGCTCACGGTAGCACCAACCACTGCATCGTAAGGTGCTTTCTTCTCCTCCTTGCGCAGGCGGTTGATCTCATCCACCAACACAATGCCGTTCTTGATCATCATACCAATCAAACCCATAGCGCCCAAGATGGCGATAAAGGTGAATGGCATGCCCGTGATGAGCAGCGCAGGCACAATGCCCACGATGATGAATGGCAGGCAGAACACGATGATGAGCACCTGCTTCCAACTGTTGAACAACAGCAGCATGATTACCAGAATCAAGAAGAAGGCAATGGGGAAGAGCATCAGCAACGTGCCAGCAGCTTCGCCCGAGCTTCCTCCTTCACCTTGCCAAGACAGCGTATAGCCAGTGGGCAGCTCGATGGCCTCGATGGCTTCACGGATATCGTTCTCAACCTTGTCGGGCGTAGCCTCATCCAAATCTGAGTTTGGATCGCATTCAGCCTCGATGGTGCGCTCGCCATTCTTGCGGTAGATGAAATCTTCTTCCCAAACCATCGATATCTCATTCGACACCGTGCTCAGCGGAACGCTGTTGAGCATGCGGCTCTCCAAATCGTCCACGCTGGTGGTTCCAGACACCAAACCTTTCACGTCGTCACTGGTGACATTGAGGTTCAGCGTACTCCAGACAGGGATGTTAGAGATGCTGCGAATCTTGGAACCATCTTCGTTTCGCACTTGCATCTGAATGATGACCGTCTTATCCTGATCGCTCAGCACACCCACAGGCAGACCATCGGTGGCGGCGAGCAAGGCATTGGCCACATTCTCGCGGTTCAAGCCACTGCGCAAGGCATCGGTCTGGATATAGTTGGCCACCAGCGACTTGCCCTTCAGCTGCCAGTTGTTCTGCACGGAATAGCTGTCCACATACTTTGAATTGCGCATGATGGCCTCAGCCTGATGAGCCAGGTCGCGCAACACAGCTGGATCGGGACCCTGGAACTCCACTTCTACGGTGTGGGTTGTTCCGATGCTGAAATTATAGTTGCGGAAGCGGATATAGGCATCGGGATAGGCAGCCCTCAGTTGCGGACGGATTTCCTTGATGGCAGCCTTCATGGTCTTGAAGTCCTTGCAATCCACAATCATCTCACCATAATGGTTGCCACCACTGTTCATGGGGCGCACCAAGCTATAACGCACGGGAGATGAACCCATAGCAGCAGCCACACGGTCGATCTTGGGATTCTGCAGCAGTTGGTCGGTCATCTTCAACAGGTCTTCACGCACGCGGTCAGGACTGGTCTGGTCGGGCAGGTAATATTCAATCACAAACTGTCCGTAGTCGAAATCGGGGAAGAACACCTGCTTCACCTTCGAGAAGCCCAATGCACACACCACCAATAAGGCCACAGCCACAGCGATGGTGGTATAGCGGTAGCCGATAAGTGTGCCGATGAGTTTACGCACCAGTGCCTGCAACTTGTTGTCGCCTACTTCACCGTTGGCAGCCACCTGCTTTTCACGCAGAGGCATCCATGCTGCCACACAGGCAGGCACCTGCACCATAGCCATCACCCACGAAGCCAGCAGCGAGATGCAAAGCACCAGGAACAGGTCGCGGCAATATTCACCTGCTGTGTTGGGTGACAAATAGGTTGGCAAGAATGTCAGCACGGCAATCACCGTAGCACCCAGCATAGGCAGGGCGGTGTTGTTGACAATCTTATAGAGGTAGGTCTTGGGACCCAGTTTCAGTTTTCTGTCCACGAGTATGCCGTCCATCACCACGATGGCATTATCCACCAGCATACCCATTGCCACAATGAAGGCACCGAGCGAGATGCGCTGCAGTGTACTGCCAGCCATGAGCAGGATGGGGAATGAGATGAAGATGGCCAGCACCAAGCTGGTTCCGATAATCATACCTCCGCGGAAGCCGTAGCTGAACATCAGCACGATGATCACAATCAACACAGATTCAATCAGATTGATCAAGAAACCGTTGATGGCATTGGTCACCTGGTCGGCTTGGAAGAAGATCTTGTCGGTTTCAAAGCCCACTGGAACACGCTCCATCACTTCGGCCAGTTTCTTGTCAACCGCCTTACCCACATCGGGCACAATGGCATCGCCATTCAGCGTGATGCTGATGCCCAAGGCAGGCTTGCCATTCACGAAGAATCCCTGTGTCTGAGGCTCCTTGTATGAACGTTCCACCGTAGCGATGTCGCCAATGCGGATCATCTGGCCCGTAGTTGTACGTATGTGCAGGTCGGCAATATCCTGCTCATCATCCAGCTCGTTGTTCACGCGCAGCTGTATGCGGTCGTCACCATTCTCATAGTTACCCGCATTCACGGTTTTACCAGCGTTCTGCAAGCCCAGCATCACCTGAGTTGGAATGATACCTGTGCGAGCCAACTTATCCTTGGAGATGATGATGTTGATCACCTCCGACCTTGCGCCAGTGATGTTGATGCGCTTCACGCCCTCTACCGTGAGCAGTTCACGACGCACCAGCTTGGCATATTTCTCCAGTTCGGCATAGCTGTAACCATCGCCCATGAAAGCGTAGTACAGTCCATACACATCCAGCATGTCGTCCACCACAATCGGTGCATAGCAGCCTGAAGGCAGCTTCGACTGCACATCGTTGGTCTTGCGGCGCAGCTGGTCGAAATGCTGCTCCATCTCAGCCATCTTCACTTGATCTCTGAACTTCACCGAGATGGTAGCCATACCTGGCTTGCACTCCGATTTGATTTCCTTCACGTCAGACAGCGTGCGGAGTTCGTCTTCCATCACCTGCACAGCCTCCAACTCCACTTCATGAGCGGTGGCACCCGGATAAACCAGCACCACTGAGGCCTGCTTGATGGCTACGGCAGGGTCTTCCAGCTTGGGCATGTTCATAAAGCTCAACACACCCAACAGCAGGATGGCCATGACGAAACTCCAGAATATAATAGGCCGTTTGACGAAAAATTCAGTCAGTACTCTTGCATTCATAATCTTCTCTCTTATAACAGATCACCAACATTTGTTTCCTGTGGCACCACCTCGGTCACCTTGTCTCCTTCGTGCAGTGCCTTCACACCAGCCTTCACCACCTTGTCGGTAGCAGAAATGCCACTGGAGACAACAGCCATACCTTCTGAGTCAACACCGCTCAAAGTAACCTCATGTCGATTCACCACATTGTCGCGCACAACCCAAACGTATGCCTTACCACCATCTTCGAAAATGGCATGGGCAGGAATAGAGAGTCCGTTAACACCGGCTTCTCCACCTATATTAATATAGACATCCACATTCAAACCTGCATTGAGGTGGCCGTCGAGGGCATATTTCACCTTGAACAGCTGATTGGCATCAGCCTTGGTCAACACGCTGGTCTTATGCAGCGCATAACGTGCACCCCCAGCCATGCAATACACTTCAGTAGCATTGTCGAGCAGATGATACACTTCGGCAGGTATGTTCACTTCCACTTCCAGCTTGCGGGTGTCGATCAAATCCATTACGGGCAATCCGGCACTCACCATCTCTGAAGGCTCGAAGTTCACGCGCTGGATGGTGCCATCCACGGGAGCCTTCAGCTGTGTGTAGCTCAGCTGGTTCTGGGCATTCTCCAACTGGATGCGCAACTGCTCCAATCCGCTGGTTGCCTTCTCGAAGTCGTTTGTTGAAAGGCTCTTGCCCTCATGCAGTTTACGCAGGCGCTCCACCTCGTTCTTAAACTGGTCATACTGCGTCTGTGCAGCATCTACAGCCAACTGATAGTCTTTCGTGTCGAGCTCAGCAACCACCTGACCACTCCTCACATGTGCTCCGTCTTTCACCAGTATGCGTTTGATCTGTCCTGGCGTGCGGAAACTCAGGCTCACGGTGCTGTTTTCCTTCACCACACCCGAGAAGTTCTTCACTGTTGATTCCTGGCGGTTAATCGGCGTGACGGTCATCACGCTGCGCACCTTCGCATCATCTTTCTGATCGCTGCTGCCACAAGACACCAACATTCCTGCCACAGCCAGCATTAAAAATACGCTTTTCATTCTTGCTTTCATATTTAAATTATTTATACATTTCTTCATTCAAAGCCGTAAAATTAGTTAAAATCTTAAAACAACACGCTACTCAAAATCCGTTTTCGCCTCCAAATTTCCGAAAGCGGACACAATAAAATACAATCTGAACATTTCATCCATCAGCAAGAAGCCACATATTTCCCCAAAAAGACAAAAAAAAAGAAAAATAGAACATGGCGAATAATAAAAGCTTTCATACTTTTGCATACAAACTTTTTCAATAATAACGATGAAGAAAACGGTTCTGTTCACTTTAGCTGCCATGCTGCTGTGTGGCACAATGGGCGCGCAAGAGGAAAATGTGCGCCCTGAGAGGAAGAAAGTGGGTGTTGTGCTGAGTGGTGGCGGTGCCAAAGGCATGGCGCACATCGGTGTGCTGAAAGTGCTGGAACGTGCCGGCATACCCGTAGATGTAGTGACAGGCACTTCGATGGGCAGCATTGTGGGTGGTCTCTATGCCATTGGCTACAACGCCAACTCGCTGGATTCCATCGTGCGTGAACAAGATTGGAGCTACGTCATCTCTGACCGAGAAGACTTGCGCAACCAAAGTCTGAGCGACCGCGAGAAGCAATACACCTACGCCATCACCACAGGGATTGCCATCGGCAAGAAAGATACCAGTGGTGGTGGCCTCATCAGAGGCAAGAACCTGGCTGAACTGTTCAACAAGCTATGTATTGGCTATACCGACTCGCTGGATTTCAGTCGCGACCTGCCGATTCCATTTTCTTGCGTAGCCACCAACATCATCGACAACAGTGAGGTGGACTTCCACAGCGGAAGGCTGGCCCAGGCGATGCGCGCCTCTATGTCTATCCCTGGTGCCTTCGCTCCTGTAAGACTGGATGATATGGTGCTGGTGGATGGTGGTTTGCGCAACAATTTCCCTGTTGACATAGCCCGTGAGATGGGAGCGGAAATCATCATTGGCGTTACCGTGCAGGGCGATGCCAAGGATGCTGACGATATAGGTGGTGGTACGATGAGCATACTGAGTCAGATCATTGATGTGAACTGTAAAAACAAGTATGAGGAAAACATCGCGATGACCGATTTGCACATCAGGGTAGATACCAGGGGCTACAACGCTGCCAGCTTCACGCCAGCCGCCCTCGACACCTTGATTCGTCGCGGCGAGGAGGAAGGTATGCTCCATTGGGATGAGATAAAGGCCATCAAGAGGATGATTGGTGTAGATGACTCGTTCCGCCCAACCATGCTGCACCCGTTGCGTCCGAAAGCCATGACTGAGCAAAACCGAGTGACTGGCTATACATTCGAGAACATGACGGCACAGGACGAACGCTTCCTGAAGCAGAAATTCCACTTGACAAAAAGGGAATACATCGATGCCAGCATGGAGCAGGAAATCACCACTTCGATGCGTGTGGACCTGTTCTACCAAACGGCTGAATGCAGGTTGATACCCGATGGCGACGGGGTGCGTGTGGTGCTATCGGCTGGCGAGCGCAAAGCGATGCAATTCCACGCTGGTTTCCGCTTCGACACAGAGGAATATGCAGCTGTGCAGTTGGGACTTGACATCCCCCTGAGGACTGCTTTGCCCACCAATACAGAAATAACCGTTCGATTGGGCAAGCGCATCATGGCGAAAGGCGAGATAACGGTGCATCCGCGCAGCTTTACCCGCCCGAAACTGAGCTATCTATTCCGTCGCAACGACATAGATGTCTATGTTGGTGGCGATCGCGACTACAACATCCAGTACAACCAGATGCAGGCAGAATTCACCCCCTTCAACTTCAACGTGAAGAACTTCAACTTCCAGTTGGGAGTGCGTTGGGACTTCATACACTACCGCAACAAGCTGGAATCGGAAACCTCTCAGAAGATATCGCTCAAGAACAAGCACTTCTATAGTTATCGCGCGCGTCTGAATTACAACAGCGAGGATGACTGGAACTTCCCCACACACGGTGCCCGTTTCAAGGCTGAGTATGCCTACCTAACCGACAACTTTGCCAAGATGAACGGTAAAGCAGGAATAAGTGATGTCAGTGCCCATTGGCGTAAATCGTTCACACTGGGCAGCAGGTTTACCATACAGCCCATGCTCTACGGAAGATTGCTCTTAGGTCCTGCCGTTCCTCAGTTTTATGGCAACGCCATCGGTGGAGAATGGTTTGACCATTACATTGACCAACAGATGCCGTTTGCTGGCGTGGGTAATGTGGAGTATGTTGACAAACAGTTTGTGGCAGCCCAGCTGCAATTCCAGCAGCGCATTGGCAGCAATCACTATATCTTGGTGCGCGGTGCTGGTGGCCAGCAAGCCAGTAAGCTGAAGGAAATATTCGACCACAAGACCCTGATTGGTGGGCAGTTGGCCTATTACTTCAACACGATGTTCGGCCCTATGGGCGCATCAGTGGGATACAGCAATAGAACCAAGAAGGCTTACTTCTATCTCAATTTAGGATTTGAATTCTAATAATAATTGACAATTCAGAACATAAATCAAGAAGGTTTGAACATTAAAATATGAACATTCTATACTATTTTTGCAAAATGTAAAGTAAAAATAGAACATCATGGATATTAAGAAACTTGCACCACGTCAGGGGAAAGACTGTTACAGGATAGGTGACAGTGACGATGTGGTTGTCATGATGAACCTTGGCACTTTCCCTTCAGGAAAAGTAACCAGTGAGAATCACGGGCTAATCGTGATCTGTACAGAGGGGATGGCTCAATTCGAATATGATGGACAGGAAATCAAACTTCACAAGAATGATCTGTTCCTGTATTGGGCTCACAGCATTGCCAGCAACTTCATGTCATCATCTGACTTCAATTGCCGCCAAATTTGGTTTTCCAGGGGTCAGATGTGGGACATCAACATGTATGGTGTGAAAAGTTTGGCAGATTTGACTTACCTCAAAAACCATCCTTTGGTGCATCTTACAGATGATGATATGTCACTGCTTGACAGCTACTTCCAGTTGGCGTGCCGACGTTTCAGCGACCATTCGCCAGTGATTTATAAAGACATTGCGAGATCTTTGACTGGCACCATCCTGTTGGAAATTTTGGCTATGTTGAGACGTGACAAAACCGATGCCAATAAAGAAAACACTTCAGCAAGTAATCCTAAAGAGGATAGCACAAACACATCTTCCCTACACAAGCAATTATTGGCAGAGAAGTTCATGACTTTGGTGGAACAGAGCGACGGTCGTATCCGCAGAGTGGAAGAGTTTGCCAAACAACTGAATACTACGCCCAAGTATTTGTCCACGCTTCTCAAGGAAACCTTAGCTCGCCGACCCAGCATAATCATCAATCTCTTTACGCTCAAAGCCATTGAACGCAGGTTGCGATTTACCGACATGACCATGCAAGAGATAGCCAACGATTTGAATTTCCCCAACGCATCGTTTTTTGGCAAGTACGTGAAAGAACGTCTGGGAATGACTCCGTTAGAATATCGCAGGAAATACCAGACTAACAATGTGGAATAACGAATGATGAGAAAAAGAATCCCCCCGCCATCAAGCGAGGGGAATCTGTTTTCTTACGGACGGCTTTCAGGAGCCACACCAAACGTTTCAGAGGGATAGGCTCCCATCTCAAACTCCAAGGTGCCACCTTGCTGCAGATCCTTGAAATCGATGTAGGACTTATCGTACGGCATGCCGTTCCAACGGACAGACTGGATGAACATATTCTCAGCACTGTTGTTGTGGGCAATGATAAACAGCGTCTTATCACCCACCTGCACTTCGGCACTATTGAACAGGGGCGAACCAAACACATATTTGCCACCAGCAGGCTCCACCTGATACATGCCCAAGGCTGTCAGGATGTACCAAGCCGACATCTGACCCACATCTTCATTGCCGCTCAGTCCATCGAAATCGGCATGATAGAGTGTGCTCATCACCTCACGCAGACGCATGGCCGTCTTCCAAGGCTGTCCCACATAATTATACATATATATAATATGATGGCTCGGCTCGTTACCGTGGGCATACTGACCTATCAAGCCACTGATATCGGGTGATGCCTCCTCGCCCAGATCGCCTTCCACCACAAAGAGGGAGTCGAGCTTGGTAACGAAAGCCTCTTCACTGCCAAAGAGAGAAACGAGTCCTTTCACATCGTGGGGCACCAACCAAGTGTATTGCCAAGCATTGCCCTCGGTATAGTCATCGGCACGATGGATCACCTTGATGGGGTCGAATGGTTCGCGGAACTTGCCATTCGCATCAACGGCTCTCACAAAACCGGTTGCTGGGTCAAAGTAAGTCTTATATGATTGCCCACGTTTGTAGAAATAGTCGTAAGCCTCTTCATCGCCCAACGCCTTTGCCACACGAGCCAACGCATCGTCGGCCAACGCATACTCCATCGCCTTCGCCACCGTTTCGTTGGTAGGTTCCTTATCCCAAGGAATATAGCCATACTTCTTCAGCAAACCGATGGAACGGCTATCCACCATAGCTGTCTGTTTCATCGCATTCAACGCTGCCTGCTTATC
>CACZRQ010000072.1 GCA_902783615.1 uncultured Bacteroidales bacterium
CTGCTAATCTTTGTCATGTGATACCCCATTCGCCTCTATTGCACGGCGGCTCCCATCAAGTAGAGCTGATGCAAACAAGAGATGAAGCCATTGAAGGCATCCTTCGTGCCTAGCTTCAGATGTTGATGCATTAATGCATTATACACCCTTGAAGAGCATTCACCTACCAGTTTCTCCAACAACGTGTAGTCAATACCTTGCAGCAAAAGGACTTCATTCTTTGAGGTATTAGTGCCACATGTGCAAAAAAACATAAATGGCAATACAAATGAAATTGCAATGTGTTTCATATTCCTTTATCTTTTTTCAAAAAACACTTAAAATTAGCTACAAATGTATGAATAATCATAAAATTATCCCTATATTTGTACCCTCTTTTATGCGAGTCGACCATCAAACACGCTATAAGATTGGTAATGTGGAAGATTTCAAAGAGAAAATAAAAACAATACAATTATGGGATATACTGGAAGATTTGAGCAAATAGAAGAGTATCGACGAGAAGAGCTGATACGCAAAATAGAGCATGCCGTAGCAAATCTGACTCTGCAGGAGTTAGAGGCACTGTACTACGACATGAGTACAAAGAACTACATTAACGATTAAATCAAGAAAGTACAATTCCGTAAACGTCAAACTGATACGTAAACTTGATAATGACAAAGAAGAATGATTGAAGTAGGATTGAAACATACAAGCAAGTTGACGGTGAACGAATCCGTCACCGCCATTCAGATGGGATCGGGTGATATGCCTGTTCTCGCCACACCAGCCATGATGGCGATGATGGAGAATGCCGCCATGCTTGCTGTCAAGGATGAGCTGCCAGAAGGCTGCACGACTGTAGGCGGTCATATAGAATCTTCACACTTGAAACCGTCGAAGATTGGTGACAAGGTAACAGCCACAGCCGAAGTGACTAAAGTTGATGGCAAGAAGATTGAATTCAAGGTCGTAGCCTATTCTGGTGAAACCATGTTGGGATCGGGTACTCATCTGAGATTTATAGTTGACAAAGAAAAGTTCATGTCTAAGTTAGTTCAATAAAACGATGAAAAGAATTCTTCTAAACGTATTGGGAGTTATTGTCTTCCTGATGTTGTGTAGCTGCACGAGTAAAGCCAAAAGCAATCAAATGACAGATGACTCTGACAATGTGCTGGGTGTGAAAGTGCCGAAGATAGAGGCATTTGTTCGAGTGACAACAGAGGAAGGCGCAGACGTGTTCAAGTCTGCCCGTGCAGACAGTCCTTTGCGTGTGATTTGGTTGAGACAGGATGAGGAAGAAGGTGAGGTACAAGTGGATGAAACATGGTCAGACAAAAAAGTGCCTAATGAGTGTACAGCGGAGAAGTCGGTGGAATATGCTGGGGAGACCCTCCTTTTGCTGGGTGAGGAAGGAGACTTCTGGAAGGTGAATATCTATCAAAATTACGCTCCCAATCTGGAAGTGGGCTATCTACGGAAATCCGATGCCGAAATGGTAAAGTTTGAAGCACTCACAGCCGACATGATCAAGGCTCCGAACCAACAGAAGCTGAGTCCGACCATCGTGAAGACCGAGGGGAAATATGCAGGACTTGTGCTGGACATCGGCTCTGATGAAGCATGGGGCGAGGAATGGATAGATGTCGGCGTGCTCGTTGATGGCATGATTGTGTCGCCAGAATCAAGCATGGTGACATTGATGCGTGACGATGAGGTAAAGGATGTTGAATGTGTGTTGGACAAGGAAAGCGGCAATGTGCTGATGCGCTATCCAGAGTCGATGATGATGGAAGACAGCGATGGTTTTGGAAATTGGTTCGACCCTGCCAAGTTGAATGACAAGCAGATTGAGCAAATGTTGAAGTTATTGAGCCAAAAGAGAAAATCCAAACGAGTAAGATGCGAGTGTCGAATCCCTGGCAATGACTCCAGAAAGACATTTTACTTAAAATACTGAATTTCTTAAAAGAATCATCAACAGCGAGGTGCCACGTGACGAAATCTTTCTCGCCACAAAAGTTGCGCCACCCACAATGCGTGCAGGAGAAAAGGCCGTCAGGAAGTCCATAGACGACAGCCTTTCCCGATTAAAGACACCCTATCTCGACCTCCTGTTGATTCATTGGCCTGTGAAAGACTGCGTGAAATTCACATGGAAAATCATGGAATCGTATCAAAAGACGATTCCACAAATTGTACTTCGATAGATTGTGCAACGGGGTCTCATCACCATCCCCCGTTGCAAACCCAACCACTTTGCCGAAAACCTTGCCGTGATGGAGTTCTCCCTTGCCGAAGAA
>CACZRQ010000073.1 GCA_902783615.1 uncultured Bacteroidales bacterium
AATGAGGTAACCATCTCGTTTCCTTGTGAGAAACAGAAAGCAGAAAAGCCTCAGCGGGAGAACATTGCAAGGCAATTGAGCAAGCTTGGCAACACAGCTTTTATTAACGAACAATTAATCATAGATCATGAAGAGTTTTTCATTCCATCGTCTGTATTGGCCGATTGGCGCAGACAGGTGATTGACGAGCTTACCAAGCTTCGTTTTGTGAACTATCGTCAGGAAGTGGCGGTTTGGAAGCAGACGGAACATCCTTATCTGCAACAGAGTCTCACCTACTTGGGCAATGTGATGAATAAGCAGGCTCGGGCTTTCTATGCTGCACATGGGGTGATTCAGATTGAGGATGCTTTCGAGAAGAAGCCTGTGGAGGATGCCACTGTGATGTTCTGCAAGCATTGTCTGCGTTTTGCGATGGGTTGGTGCCCCACGAAACAACAGGGCAAGTCGCCTTATCGCGAACCGTATTACTTGCATAGCTTAGATGGCAAGGTGTTTAGGTTGGTGTTTGATTGTAAGAATTGCATGATGAGATTGACGATGGACAATTGAAGAAGATAGTTTACATATTGATGGGTATGATGATTTTGGCAAGTTGCCATTATCCATACAAGGCCATGTTGGAGAATGAGGAACTGGACCAACAGGCAAGAGACTCGTTGACCATGCTGTACGAGCGGCATTATGCGACGGGTCTCAACCTGGAATTGGAGGCCGACTCGCTGAACCTGGCTTGCTTGCCTTTGCAAAACTGCATCAATATGATTTACAAGGGCGATCGTGTGGTGGTGGCTGAAATTCGCAAAGATACGGCTGATGTGGTGGATAGCATCTGGGTGAAGCTGGCCCACTCTGATGGGGTGCAAGGATGGGTGCACGAAACGGACATGAAACAACGGTTTGTGCCCATCGACAGTATCTCGCAAGCAATTCATGTGTTCAGTGGGGTCAACAAGGCAGTGATTGCCTTCATGATGTGCATTTTCATTGGTTTCTTCTTGATTAGAGATTATCAACAACAGCCATTCAAGTTGGTTTGGTTCAACGATATAGACAGTCTGTATCCGCTGTTCCTTTGTCTGGTGGTTTCCTGTAGCGCTACCCTCTATGAAAGCATGCAGCTCTTCGTTCCTGATACGTGGGAAACCTTCTACTACAACCCCACTTTCTCACCTTTCAAGTTGCCTTGGATACTTACGCTTTTCATCGGAAGTTTGTGGCTCATCATCATTGCCTCCATCAGTGCAGTGAGTGAGGTGTTTCGCCATCTATCAGGTTGGGGCATCACCTATTACTTGGCGGGACTCATGGCAGCCTGTGTGTTCTGCTACTTGTTCTTCATGCTCACCACCCACTTCTACATCGGCTATTTCTTCCTGATTGTCTTCATCTTGATGTTCATTCGCCGTCTCTATCTGCGAACGCTCCGCTATCCTTACCGATGCGGACAATGCGGACAAAAACTGAAAGAAAAAGGCATCTGCCCGCATTGTCATGCAGTGAACAATTAAATGGAATCGGCCTCCACGTAGCCTCGCATCACGGCATAGATGGTGAGGCCCGAGATGGTTTTGATGCCCAATTTCTCGGTGATATTCTTGCGATGGGTGATGACGGTGGTGAGACTGATATGCAGCTTGTCGGCTATCTCTTTGTTGATGAAGCCGCGAGCTACCAGGCTCAGCACCTCAATCTCCCGCATGGTCAAATCGTTTTGTGGAGGCATTTGGGAACGGGCAGCTGGTAGCATGCCAGCAGGATGTCCTTGTGGATGTCCTTTGTGATGTCCGTGCTGATGCAACAACAGGATGGACTTCACCAAATGCTGCTCATTTTGATTGATGTTGAGAGACAGTACTCCAGAGAGTTGTGCCTGTGTCTCAGCATTGCAGAGCACCACCGTCTGGAATTTCTTGCGCAGGAAGAAAGCGGTATGCTCCAAGTATATTTGAATAGACACAAAATAGTGGACGAACATATCTGGCGTGTCGGCCATCAGTTCGGCAAAAGAACCGAAAGTTCGAATGGTGAACTCAGGTATGATCTCTTCCAACAAATTGGCAAGTCCAATACGAGCCAACGAATTATTGTCTATAATTGCTATTTCCTTTTCCATCTTTCATTCTTCATTCATAATTCTTCATTCTTCATTAATTCAAGGCACGCTTCCGCACAACGTTCTCCATCAATCGCAGCAGAGACGATGCCACCCGCATAACCAGCTCCCTCGCCACAGGGGAACAATCCCTGCACACGAACATGCTGGAGCGAGAGGTTATCGCGTAAGATACGAACAGGAGAAGAAGTACGGGTTTCCACACCTATCACAATCGCCTCGTTAGCGAGGAAACCGTGGGCTTGCTTGCCAAAATACCGTAATCCATCTCGCAAACGATCGGCTATGATATCAGGCATCCAGAAATGAATAGGTGATGGAATCAAGCCTGGAGCATAGCTGCTCTCTGGCAAGCTTCCTCCCAAACGTCCATTCACAAAGTCGGCCATACGTTGAGCCGGAGCCGTTTGTTTGTAGTTTCCCTGCATCCAACACAAGCGCTCCAAATCGGCTTGGTATCTCATCATCTTCAACGGGTCGTTGTTCAAATCCTCTATATCTTCGGGGCGCAATTCCACCACCATACCGCTATTGCTCCAAGCGGTGTTGCGATGACTGGGACTCATTCCATTCACTACTATTTGCTCAGGACCCGTAGCTGCAGGCACCACAATGCCACCAGGACACATGCAGAAACTATACACACCCCTGCCTTTCACCTGGGTCACGAAACTATACTCAGCTGCAGGCAGATACTTACCCCTACCCTCTGCACGATGATACTGAATCTGGTCGATGCGATGAGCTGGATGCTCTAACCTCACACCTACGGCAATGCCCTTGGCCTCGATTTCCACACCATTCTCATTGAGCCAAGCATAGACATCGCGAGCAGAATGGCCTGTGGCCAGAATTACAGGACCCTTGAACTCCTCTCCCGTATTGGTCTGAATGCCTACCACTTTATTCTGGCGAATGACGATGGCATCCATGCGGGTTTGGAAATGAACTTCACCCCCACAACGGATGATGGTGTTCCTCATGTTTTCTATTACTCCAGGCAACTTATCGGTGCCGATGTGCGGATGAGCATCCACCAGAATATCAGTCGATGCCCCATGCTGGCAGAACACATTGAGGATTTTATCTACATTGCCACGCTTCTTGCTGCGAGTGTAAAGTTTACCATCAGAGTAAGCTCCCGCACCACCTTCTCCAAAGCTATAATTTGACTCAGCATCAACCGCTTGCAAACGAGATATATTGGCTATATCCACCTTGCGTTGGTGCACATCCTTACCTCGTTCAATCACAATGGGGCGCAAACCGAGCTCAATCAACCTCAATGCGGCAAACAAACCACCTGGGCCTGCCCCCACCACAATCACCTGCGGACGGTCGCCCACATCATGATAGCTGACTGGAGTATATTCCAGCTCTTCTGGTTGTTCGTTCACATAGGCTCGCACCGTCAGATTCACGAAAATGGTACGTTGGCGGGCATCAATGCTTCGCTTCAGAATTCTGATGGCGTTGATGTCGCTCAACCCTTTTTCTTCCAACAAATAGCGCTTGATGGCTTCATTGCTTGAAGCCACCTCTGGCAATACTCTTATTTGATATTCACTTATCATAATTTTCTATAGTCAATCTCTTAAACTCTCCCCCTTAGGTAGGGGGAGTACCCTCCGCAGGAGGGGGAGGGAGTATGTTATTCATCCAAATAAAATCCGAAACGCCTCTTCCACTTTCCGAACTGGCACCAACTCAATATCCAAATGCTTGGTATCAATGCCTTTCAGATTAAACTTCGGCAAGAGGAATCGCTTGAATCCCAATTTCTGGGCCTCACTGATTCGTTGCGCTATGCGACCAACGGGACGAATCTCGCCAGAGAGCCCAATCTCGCCAGCCATACAGACTCCCGGCTCGATGGCTGCATCCATATTACTCGACAGAATGGCACTGATAACAGGCAAATCGATGGCTGTATCGTTCACCCGCAAACCTCCGGCGATGTTCAGGAAAACATCTTTCTGCGCCAACTTGAAACCAACGCGTTTCTCCAACACCGCCAAGAGCATATTCATGCGACGAAGGTCGAACCCAGTGGCAGAACGTTGGGGATAACCATATACGGCACTACTCACCAAAGCCTGCACCTCAATCAGGAAAGGCCGGATTCCCTCGATGGCACCAGCGATGGCAATGCCACTCATGCCCTCGTGCTCCTGATTCAACAACAGTTCTGAAGGGTTGCTCACCTGACGTAAACCATCCTGACGCATCTCGTAGATTCCCAACTCATCAGTACTTCCGAAACGATTCTTGATACTGCGCAGAATACGATACATATAGTGCTGGTCACCCTCAAATTGCAGCACGGTATCTACAATATGTTCCAGTATCTTAGGCCCTGCTATGGTGCCCTCTTTATTGATGTGGCCAATCAGGATCACAGCCGTATGGCTCTCTTTGGCAAATCGCAGAATGGAAGCCGCACACTCGCGAACCTGGGTAATGCTGCCAGGCGACGAATCCACCAACTCGGTATAGATGGTTTGGATAGAGTCGATGATCACAATCTCTGGTTGAACCTCTCTGATGTGCTTGAAGATTTGCTCCAAGGATGTTTCGCAAAGAATCAGACAATCAGACTCTGATTGACGATTGACAATTGACGATTGACAATTGTCTCTGCTCGCCAATCTATCTGCACGCAGTTTAAGTTGTCGCTGACTCTCTTCACCACTCACATATAAGATACGCTTTTCGGGCATCTGAAGAACGGTTTGCATCACCAGAGTACTCTTGCCGATACCAGGTTCTCCACCAACCAGCACCAACGAACCTTTCACCAAGCCACCACCCAACACACGATTCAACTCTTCATCGTGCATATCGATGCGAGGCTCAGCAGAAGCGTCGATATCATGCAGGCGCACAGGCTTATTGCTGCGAGATGTATCCATTGCCTTACTGGCAGATGCACCCTTTGCAGGTGACTCCTTGTGTATCACCACTTCCTGGAAAGTATTCCATTGTCCGCACGATGGACATTTACCCAACCATTTGGGCGAGTCGTAGCCACAATTCGAGCAAACGTATGCTGTTTTATCCTTTGCCATCTTCTTTTTTTAGATTTAAAACGCAAAGTAAAGGATTTTATTCCTAAGTTCAAAAAAAAATAGTATATTTGCCACTCAAAACGGAAACAATTATGAAATTCGCTATCATAGGCAAGAAATACCAGAGCGATAAGCTGATGTATGTTGAGCATCTGTTGGCTCTACTTCGCCATTACAAAGCCAAAATACTGGTGGAGAAGTCGTTCGCTAATTTCCTGAAACAGGAGAAAGGCTGGGTTTTACCTGAAGAGGAAATGTTCGAGGGTAAAGCGTTCTCGGCCGACATGGTCATCAGTTTGGGAGGTGACGGTACTTTCCTGAAAGCTGCAAGTCTTGTAGGCAATCGTAACATCCCTATTTTGGGTATCAACACTGGCCGTCTGGGTTTCCTGGCCGACATTCTACCAGAGGAGATGGATGTGACCATCGATGAGATTTACGCCAACCATTATAAGATTGAAGAACGTGCCGTCTTGCAGCTCACCAGCAGTCAACCCCTGAGCATCCCCACCTTTGCGCTCAACGAGGTGGCCATCCTGAAGCACGACAGTTCTTCGATGATCAGCATCAAGGCTTTCATCAACCGCGAGCACCTGAATACCTATCAGGCCGATGGTTTGATCATCGCTACGCCCACAGGCTCGACAGGCTATTCACTGAGCGTTGGTGGTCCTGTCATTGCCCCGCAGAGTAAAACGATGGTGATCAGCCCCATTGCGCCCCACAGTCTAAATTGTCGCCCCTTGGTGGTGAGAGATGACTGGGAGATAACCCTCGAAGTGGGAAGCAGGAGTCATAACTTCCTGGTATCAGTAGATGGAAAGAGTGAATCGTGCGACGAGCAAACCCGCCTACGTATCACCCGTGCTCCTTATACCATCAAGCTGGTGAAAAGATTCGACCATCAGTACTTCAACACCCTGCGAAGTAAGATGATGTGGGGAGCCGATGCGAGGTAAAATGAGGATAAAATGTAATTTTTGTGAAATAGTTGACCTAACATGCACGTAATATCAAGTATTTTCATAAATTTGCATTTGATATACGAAAACGATTTTCATTAACATTTAAAAAACTTATAAATTATGAAGTTCTTAACTGACGAAAAATTGGTCATTGTTGGTGCCGGCGGTATGATTGGCTCTAACATGGTGCAGAGTGTGCTTATGCTCGGACTGACTCCTAACATTTGTTTGTACGACATCTATGAGCCTGGTGTTCATGGTGTTTACGATGAAATGTGTCATTGCGCTTTCCCATGCGCAAACTTGTCTTATACGGTTGATGCTGCAGAGGCTTTCACTGGCGCTAAATACATCATCTCTTCTGGTGGTGCTCCTCGCAAGGAGGGTATGACCCGTGAAGATTTGCTGAAAGGCAACTGCCAGATCGCAGCAGACTTCGGTGAGAACATCAAGAAGTACTGTCCTGACGTAAAGCACGTGGTGGTTATCTTCAACCCAGCTGACGTTACAGCATTGACCGCTCTGATCCACTCTGGCTTGAAGCCAAACCAGCTGACCTCATTGGCAGCTTTGGACAGCACTCGTCTGCAGCAGCAGTTGGCTCTGGAGTTCGGTGTTCAGCAGGATAAGGTTACCAATGCCTACACCTATGGTGGTCACGGCGAGCAGATGGCAGTATTTGCCAGCAAGGCTCTGATTGACGGCAAGCCTCTGTGCGAGCTGAATCTGTCGGCTGAACGTTGGGCTGAGATCAAGCACATGACCACTCAGGGTGGTAGCAACATCATCAAGTTGCGTGGACGTTCTTCATTCCAGAGTCCTGCTTATCAGGCTGTGAAGATGATTGAAGGCGCTATGGGTGGCGAACCTTTCACTTGGCCTGCTGGCTGCTTCGTAAAGGACTATGGCTATGAGAACGTGATGATGGCTATGCCTACCACGATCGACAAGGACGGTGTTCACTACACCAAGCCTGAGGGTACAGAAGAGGAAATGGCTGCTTTGAACGCTTCTTACGAGCACCTGCAGAAGATGCGCGATGAGTTGGTTACACTGAATATCATTCCTCCTATCGCTGAGTGGAACAAGGAGAACCCTAACCTCTAAAAATTAGTGGGTTTTAGTTAAAACTTATTAGAAGCTGCGTCTAAATGGCGCAGCTTTTTCTTTTTCCAATAAAAATATGTATATTTGCCGCCGAATTTCTAATAATAAAACATGAGATTATGAAGAAAGGAACGTTAATTGGTATCGTGGGAGCACTGTTGCTGGCTGCTTTGGTGGGTATCACCTATCTGCTTTTCATGGAAAAACAGGCTAACCGCGAGATGATTGAGGAATTCAGACTGGAGAAAGAGGATTTGGAAAATGAATACACCAACTTCTCTCAGCAATATGACGAACTGAAGATGTCGGTGGCCAACGACTCATTGGCTCAGTTGCTGGAGCAGGAACAGCTCAAGACCCAGCGTTTGCTGGAAGAATTGCGCAGTGTGAAGAGCACCAACGCAACAGAGATTCGTAGATTGAAGAACGAATTGGCTACCCTGCGTCAGGTGATGGTGGGCTATGTGAACCAGATTGACTCGCTGAACCGACTCACCGAACAACAGCGCGTGCAGATTGCCGAAGTGACTGAGAAATACGAGCAGGCAACGCGTCAGGTGAGCTCACTGAGCGAGGAGCGCAAGACGTTGACCAAGCAGGTGACACTGGCTGCCCAGCTGGATGCAACCAACATCTATCTCTTCCCACAGAACAAACGTGGCAAGGAAGCAAAGAAAGTGAAGGACATCCAGAAGTTGCGCATCACCTTTAACATTGCGCGCAATATCACGGCTCAGCCAGGTGAGAAAACGGTGTATGTGAGAATTACCAAACCCGACAACGATATTCTGACGAAGGACCGCAATGATACTTTTGCCTACGAGAATCGCCAGTTGCCCTACTCCATCAAGAAGTATATCGAATATACTGGTGAGGAGCAGGCTGTTACAGTGTATTGGGATGTAAACGAGGTGCTCTATGCAGGCAGTTATCGTGTGGATGTCTTTGCCGATGGCAATCTCATCGGACAGGGAACATTCTTGCTGACCAAGTAAAGCATAAAGCCTGAAATACAATAAGCCCCGGAAGTTGTTCTACCAAACTTTCGGGGTTTTTATCATGAATGCATCTCAACAATCCGAGTAGGTGCTTTCTCCAGGTTTCGCTTATCAACCTGACGAACCACAGATGCAGCCAACTGCATGAAAGCCTGTCCCGTAATGGTATCGCTTCGAAGAGCAGCAGGTTCGCCAGCATCACCACTCTCGCAGATGCTCTGCACGAGAGGTATCTGACCCAACAAAGGCACCTTCATCTCTTCAGCCAAGCGCTTCACGCCTTCCTTGCCAAAGATATAGTATTTGTTTTCAGGCAATTCAGCTGGAGTGAACCATGCCATGTTTTCCACCAAACCCAAGATGGGCACATCCACCTTGTCGTTGGTGAACATATTGATGCCTTTGCGGGCATCGGCCAAAGCCACCTGCTGTGGGGTACTCACCACAATGGCACCCGTGAGAGCGATGGTTTGAACGATGGTGAGATGAATGTCGCTGGTGCCAGGAGGCAAATCGATGACGAAGTAGTCCAAATCGCCCCAATCGGCATCGCCAATCAGCTGCTTCAAAGCGTTGCTCGCCATACCTCCACGCCAAAGGGTGGCTTGGTCGGGATCGACAAAGAAACCAATGGATAGCAGCTTAACACCATATTTCTCAACAGGCAGAATCAAATCTCTCCCGTCTTTGTGAACAGAGAATACCTGTGTCTCTTCCACTTGGAACATCTTAGGGATAGACGGTCCGAAGATGTCTGCATCCAACAATCCCACGCGGAATCCCATTCTGGATAGGGCTACAGCCAAATTGGCAGCCACAGTGCTCTTGCCCACTCCACCTTTACCAGATGATACACCTATTATATTTTTAACGGCTGGCAGCATCTTGCCCACCTCAGGACGAGGAGCCTGTTTGCTCTCGGCAGTGATGGCAACTTGCACGTCAGGCGACACATAGGTATGTATGGCTTTCTCTGCCGCCTTCAGGATGGAAGCCTTGAAGGGGTCGGTGTCTTTCTCAAAAACAATGGAGAAGCTGACACTCATACCATCTATCCGCATATTGTCGGCTATCATATCAGCCTCGACCAGGTTCTTGCCCGAACCTGGATAGCGGACGGTAGCGAGGGCATCTTTAATTAAATTTGGATATAAGTTCATGTTATTTTGCTTTTTCAAGGCTGCTGCGCTTACTGCGGTTATAACTGCGATAATCGTCGAGCTCTATCTCTACATCGGGTTCTTGCAGATCGCCTTCCTGAGGCAAGCCGAAGCTGATGTATTTGATGGCGATACCTCTGTCAAGCCATTGCTGCTCGTAGTAAGTGCGGATGGCCAGCACATCGTCAACCAAGCCGCTGTGATAAAGGTCGTTGGTCATTTCCTTCAGTGGCAGCATATTCAGTTCCACCAACAAACGCGTGTAGGTGAACATGAAGTTGCTATCGGTCTTGAGGTGAATCACACCCCCATCTTTCACGAAACAACGGTAACGCTTCAGGAAATCGGTGGACGTAAGCCGCTTGGTCACCTTCTTCATCTGAGGATCAGGGAAAGTAAGCCAAATCTCACTCACCTCGCCAGGAGCAAAGAAGCGGTCGATGATTTCGATGTTGGTACGCAGAAAAGCCACATTCTTCAATCCCTCTTGCAACGACTGCTTGGCACCTGTCCACATGCGGGCGCCTTTAATATCTACTGCAATATAGTTGCAATTGGGGTTGAGACGCGCCAAGCCAAGTGTATATTCGGCTCGTCCACATCCCAACTCCAATATAATAGGATTGTCGTTATGGAAAAACGCCTCGTTCCATTTTCCCCTCATCTCGAATGGATGATCTTCAGCCACCGAGTAAGGATATTGGAAAACATGAGGATAGCTTTCCATATCGGCAAATTTCTGCAATTTCCCTTTGCTCATATCATTCAAACACGGTTACCCATCCGTGCACATCTGGCTCATCACCATACTGTATGCCACGCAACTTGTTATACAGCATGGTAGAGATAGGACCAGGCTTGCCATCTTTGCTGAAAGTGAAACGCTGCTTGGTGTCAAGGTCGTCGATATAAGAAATCGGACTAATCACTGCAGCTGTTCCACAAGCGCCAGCCTCTTCGAAGGTAGCCAGCTCTTCCTCAGGAACCTGACGGCGTTCCACCTTCAAGCCCAAATCTTCAGCCAACTGCATCAAGCTCTTGTTGGTAATGGATGGGAGGATAGAGGTGGACTTAGGGGTAATATAGGTATTGTCCTTGATGCCGAAGAAATTGGCAGCACCACACTCGTCCATGTACTTCTTCTCCTTGGCATCGAGATAGAACTCGCAGCTGTAACCCAA
>CACZRQ010000074.1 GCA_902783615.1 uncultured Bacteroidales bacterium
AGCGCGATTTCAAGGGTAATACGGATGCGTATGTTGATAATATCTACGACAATTCCATTCTCTCCAATGAGAACAACCTGAACAAGTTCCTCAAGAAGCCGAGTGTGAAAGCCATCGATAAGGATCCATTGCTAGCCTATTCGCGTTCTGTATATCAATGCTTGATCGATGCCTATGATGCCTATAGTTCAACGGAAGACTTGTCGCTGCTGCACAAGGCATATATTCGTGGTCTGAACGAGATGAACTCACCCACCCCATCTTATCCCGATGCCAACTTCACCATTCGTCTGACTTACGGCAATGTGAAGTCGTACGACCCGAAGGATGGTGTGCACTACAAGTATTACACCACAGGCGACGGTGTGCTGCAGAAGGAAGACCCAACCAATCCTGAGTTCGTGGTTCCTGCCAAATTGAAGGAGCTGTTGGAGCAGCGCGACTTTGGCCGCTATGCTATGGCCGATGGTTCTCTGCCTGCTTGTTTCCTCACTACCAACGACATAACGGGTGGAAACTCAGGCAGTCCTGTGATGAACGACAATGGCGAGCTCATCGGTATAGCATTTGATGGCAACTGGGAGTCACTGAGTGGTGACATCAACTTCGATGACAACCTCCAGCGTTGCATCGCTGTCGATATCCGTTACGTCCTGTTCGTCATCGACAAGCTTGGCGGTGCCCAGCGACTGATCAACGAAATGTCAATCATCGAGAATTGACAACCGTTATAGAGAGCCTTTTGAACTTGGCAATTCGTAGTGATAGATGTCTCTGCGGATTGCCATTTTCAATGCCCGTGCCAAAGCCTTGAAGATTCCCTCAATCTTATGGTGTTCATTCTGACCTTCAGCCTTGATGTTGAGGTTCATGCGGGCAGCATCACTCAACGACTTAAAGAAATGCAGGAACATCTCCGTAGGCATCTCCCCAATCTTCTCACGCTTGAACTCAGCATCCCAAACCAGCCAAGGTCTGCCTCCAAAATCAAGACACACCTGACACAGACAATCATCCATTGGCAGACAATAGCCATAGCGCTCAATGCCTCGCTTACTGCCCAACGCCTGATTCAGACACTCGCCCAATGCCAATGCCGTATCCTCAATGGTATGATGCTCATCCACATACAAGTCGCCTTTAACCTCTATCTGCAGGTCGATGCCCCCATGCTTGCCTATCTGTTCCAGCATGTGGTCGAAGAATCCCAAACCCGTATGAATCCGACACTCCCCATGACCGTCCAAATTCACGGCCACACGAATATCCGTCTCCTTCGTAGTTCGTCTCACCTCCGCTTTGCGTTCCCCTGCAAAAAGATATTCAGCCACACGATCCCAATCGTCCGTTGTCAACACACAACAAGCCTGCAGATCCTCACGACCTTCTAAGCAACTCATATCCGGCTGCAGCAGAATCGCACGACATCCTAAGTTCTTCGCCAGTTCCACATCCGTTGGCCTATCACCAATCACGAAGCTGTGCGCCAAGTCATACGCAGGATTATCGATGTAATGTTTCAACATCCCAGTACGGGGCTTTCGGTTGGGAGAGTTATCTTCCGGCATCGAAGGGTCGATACACACCTCATCAAACGTGATGCCCTCCCCTGCTAAGGTCTGCATCACCAAGTTGTGAACCGGCCAGAATGTCTCAGCAGGGAAAGAACTGGTACCCAGTCCATCCTGGTTGGTCACCATGACAAAGTGGAAATCCAACTTACTACGGATAAATCCCAGGTTCCTCATCACCTTTGGATAGAACTGCAGCTTCTCGAATGCATCCAGCTGATAATCCACTGGCGGCTCTATCACCAGCGTTCCATCTCTATCTATGAATAACACCCGTTGTCCTTTATCCCCAAAGCTCCTTTCATGAGTGAGGGAAGATGTCCCGTTTTCCATCATTGTTTCCATCTCTTCAATGCTTCAAGCAGTGTATTATTCTCCTCTGGTGTTCCTATGGTGATTCTCAAACAATTACCGCACAACTTCACACTATTGCGATTCCTCACAATGATACCTTCACCAACCAGATACTTATAAATTGCATTGGCATCCGTCACACGAGCCAAGAAGAAATTGGCATCAGAATGGAACACCTGCTGGGTTAACGGCAGTTCGGCAAACAGCTGCATCAACCTGCTCCGCTCAGCCTTCAGCACCTTTACCCATTCCTTTGTCTGCTCAGCATTCCTCAAAGCCTCCAACGCCTGATGCTGTGTGAGCATGTTCACGTTATACGGATACTTCACCTTATTGAACAGTCCGATTATCTCTGCAGAAGCAAACGCCATACCCAATCGGATGGCAGCACAGCCCCATGCCTTCGAGAACGTCTGCAGCACAATCAGATTCGGATATTTCTCCAACAGCTTTGTGAACGACGGTTGTTCTGAGAAGTCGAAATATGCTTCATCTACCACTACAATGCCCCAGAAGTGCTGCAGCAGTTTCTCCACCTCTGCATGACTCATGTCATTGCCCGTAGGATTATTCGGTGAGCAGACAAACATCAATTTTGTATGATCGTCTGCAACTTTCAGTAAATCATCAGCATGGAACTGATAATTGGCATCCAATTGAACTTTGCGATACTCGATATCATTCACATCGGCACACACCTGATACATGCCATAGCTCGGATCAATCGCCACGGCATTATCTACACCTGGATTGCAGAAGATGCGATACACCAAGTCGATGGCCTCATCACTGCCATTGCCACAGAAGATACGCTCCTCACTCACACCCTTCACCTTAGCAATCTCATGCTTCAGCTCTATCTGCAATGGATCTGGATAACGATTGATCGGTCCATTATACGGATTCTCATTGGCATCGAGGAACACACTAGCATCCACCCCACTGTACTCATTGCGGGCGCATGAATATGGAGCAAGGGACAATATATTGGGACGAACCAATTGATCGATTGAGAATTGACCATTGACAATTGACGATTGACCATTGACGATTGACAATTGACGAGATATTATATGCGAGGGACTTTTGAAGAAGACTCGTTCGGACTGAGCCTCCCCAAAACTCTCCCCCTTAGTAAGGGGGAGTACCCCGCAGGGGGGAGGGAGTATGTCAAAATTCACACTAAAAGCTTCCCCAAAACTCTCCCCCTTAGTAAGGGGGAGTACGGCGAAGCCAGGAGGGAGTGTGTCTAACCTCACACTCACAGCATTCTTGTGTGCATCCAACTGCTCATTCCCCGCCATCACCTCAATCGCACGCCCAATGCAGCCAATACCCTGAGGCGTCAGTTCCTGATAAGTAATCTTACGACAGAAACTATCCAGATTCACCCCATTATACGCCTTTGCATAACCATTTGTCGGCAACGTATGGTTGGTACCCGAGGCATAATCACCTGCACTCTCGCAGGCATAGTGTCCCAAGAACACCGAACCGGCATTGACAATGCGTTTTGCCACTTCGCGGGGTTCACGCGTCTGGATAATCAAATGTTCTGGTGCATAATCATTGGTCAACTCAATCGCCTCCTCTATTGTCTGCACCACAATCAGTTTACTATGCTCAAGTGCCCGGGCAGCTATTTCCTTACGAGGCAATGCCTCCAACTGACGTTCCACCTCCTCCTTCACTGCCTGTTGCAATTCAGCAGAGGTTGTTACCAGCATCGCCTGACTATCTACTCCATGTTCAGCCTGACTCAACAAATCAGCTGCCACAAACACAGGATTGGAAGTCTCATCGGCCAGCACCAGCACTTCCGACGGACCCGCTGGCATATCGATAGCCACATCGCCCATGCTCACCAACTGTTTGGCAGCTGTAACATACTGATTACCTGGCCCAAATATCTTATACACCTGTGGCACTGTCTGTGTACCATAGGCCATGGAAGCAATGGCTTGCACACCACCTATTTTATATATATGGCTTACACCGGCTGTACGGGCAGCGAACAGCACGGCAGGATGCACCTTTCCATTCCGTCCCGGAGGAGTACACAGCACAATCTCGCGGCAACCGGCAATCTGTGCTGGTACAGCCAGCATCAGCACCGTCGAGAACAAGGGAGCCGTTCCACCTGGGATATACAATCCCACTTTCTCGATGGCAACAGATTCCTGCCAGCACATCACGCCAGGCTGTGTTTCTACTTCTACACCGGCAAACCGCTGTGACTCATGGAATTTGGCAATGTTCTCCTTCGCCAGTAGAATAGCAGCCTTCAGCTCATCCGACACCAGTCCATCAGCTTCCAGCATCTCCTCCTCCGTCACAGCTAGGTTCGTCAGCTGCACATGGTCGAAGGTCTCCTCAAACTTCAGCACTGCCTCATCCCCATTCGCTTTCACATCGTTCAGGATTACCCGCACTTGATTGTGCAGTCGCTCAGTATCCATCAGCGGCCTACTCAGCAACTCCTTCCACTCCTTCTTTTCCGGATTATTAACTAATATCATAATCATCTATTTTTATTGACAATTGACGATTGACAATTATCCAAACACAAATACATTTATTAAACTCTCCCCCTTAGCAAGGGGGAGTACCCTCCGTCAGGAGGGGGAGGGAGTATGTAATCGTCAATCGTCAATTGTCAATCGTCCATAATTACACTATCATTTTCTCAATCGGAATCACAAGAATACCCTGTGCCCCCAGCTCCTTCAGCTTCCCAATAATCTCCCAAAAGCGCTTCTGATCCAACACAGTATGCACAGAGCACCAACCTTCCTCCGCCAACGGCATCACCGTTGGACTCTTGATACCCGGCAACACAGCAATGATCTCCTCCAGATGATCCTTCGGGGCATTCATCAGCACATACTTCTTATCCTCAGCAGCCCTCACGGCATCGATGCGGAACAACAGTTCAGCCAAAACCGCCTGCTTCTCCTCACTGATATGACGGTTGCCTATCAGCAATGCCTCACTCTGCATCACTACCTCCACCTCTTTCAGGTGATTGCTCACCAGCGTAGAGCCAGAGCTCACTATATCGAAAATGGCATCTGCCAAACCAATGCCCGGACTGATCTCCACAGAACCCGTAATCACATGAATATCAGCATGCACACCTTTTTCTGTCAGGAACTTACGCAGAATGACGGGATAACTGGTGGCAATCTTCTTACCTTCAAACCATTGCACACCTGGGTAATCCACACTCTTGGGCACAGCCAACGACAAACGGCATTTACTGAAACCCAGTCGCTTCACGATATCAGCGTCTTCTTCGCGTTCCCTAAACTCGTTCTCACCCACAATACCTATGTCGGCCACACCGCTGGCCACTGTCTGAGGGATATCATCATCGCGTAGGAAGAGCACCTCTAAGGGGAAGTTACTCGACTGCACCAGCAATGTGCGTTTCATCAAATTCAACTTGATGTCCGATTCCGCCAGGAACGACATCGTTTCGTCATACAGACGACCTTTAGATTGTACTGCTATTCTTAACATCATACAAGATTGTTAGTTCAAAAATGCAAAATTACGCTGTTTGCAACAAAAACCCAAAACTTTACCCCATTTTATTATGTTTTTCGAGAAAAACAGTATATATTTGCATCAAAAACCAAATAATATGACCATGATGAAACAAATTACGACCACTCTGCTGGCTTTTCTACTACTCGCCAGTCAAGCTATAGCCCAAGTAAACGACCTGCCTCGTTCCACTCCCGAACGCGAGGGTGTACCCTCTTCAGCCATATCTGCCCTGCTCGATTCCCTGTTTGCTATTCCCCAAACCGACATCCATAGTGTGATGGTGTTGCGTCATGGCAAGGTCATTGCCGAGGTCTATCCCGAACCTTTCCAGGCCGAATATCAGCATACCCAGTATTCTTGCTCGAAAACTTTCGTGAGTGCAGCCGTCGGACTGGCTGTCGATGCCAACTTGCTACGGGTCACTGATCGTGTAGCCACTTTCTTCCCCGAAAAACTACCAGAATCAGTGTCCCCAGAACTGGCCTCCATGACCATCCACGACCTGCTCATCATGGCCTCGGGCATCGATCCCGACGGCAACTTGCGAGCAGAGAATACATACTGGATCAAGCCTTTGCTGGCCAAACCAGTGAGTACTCCTGGCAAACTATTTAAATATGATTCACTCTGTACCTACCTGCTCAGCGCCATCGTGCAGCAAGTCACTGGCAAGACCGTACTTGCCTACCTGCAAGAAAAGATCTTTCAGGATTTACATATCGAAAAGGTGTCATGGGAGGAGAGTCCAGAAGGCATTACCACAGGTGGTTGGGGACTCTTCATACAGCCAGAGAGTTTGGCTAAGATGGGACAGCTTTTACTGCAGAAAGGTCGTTGGAACGGCAAGCAGCTCCTCTCAGAGTCATGGGTGAGCCAGATGATGCAAACCCACATCGACACAGGAGATGGCAGAGGTTACGGCTATCAGATGTGGGAGGCCTCAAAAGATGGAGCCTTCCGGGCCGACGGACGTTTTGGTCAGTACATCGTAGTAATGCCCAAGCAAGACATGGTGGTGGTCATCACTCAGTGCAGCAACTCTCCCAACCCGTGGATTGTATCACGTATCCTCGCTCCAGCCGTTCAGCCCGGTGCACTTATGACCGACAAGGGCTATCAAGCACTGCAGAAACAACTGCAGAGCTATCGCTACCCCACACCAACTGGCAAGGCCAAGAGCAGCGTTGCCAAAAGCATAGCAGGTAAGACCTATCAACTGTCGGACAACCAATTCGGTTGGCGCAGCATCAGCATCGTTCCAAACGACAAACAGCTCACTATTGTCATCATCAACGACCAAGGCATACGTAGCGAACTATCAGCTGGTTATCATGAGTGGCACACCACTTGGACACCAGCCAAGCCTCCCTACTCCATGAATGCCCAACAAAAATTTAAAGGCATCGATGGCGACTTCGCCGTAGCTGCCAGCTACGCTTGGTCATCCACCAACGCCCTTCATCTCAACCTACAGTACGTCAACTGGATCAGTGCCCTCGATGTCATGCTCACCTTCCAAGGCCAGTCCGTCAACCTCACTGTCCACAAAAACTATGAGCCCGACGTACCAAACATCACTGGCACTTC
>CACZRQ010000075.1 GCA_902783615.1 uncultured Bacteroidales bacterium
ACCGTTACTTTGGCTGATGTTCAGCTGGAACGTCGTCTGGAGCTGGCTTGGGAAGGTGTATCTCGTGAGGATGACATCCGCTTCGGTTGCTACGACAAGGATATGTGGAAGATGTTCCGTGCTGGTGTGAGCCAGGAAGTTGACGAATGGGGTCAGCCTAAGACCGTAACTCCAAATGCTAACCAATGGAGCCGTAAGTCAGATGAGTATCTGAAGCTGTTCCCAATTCCATTGACAGCATGGCAGACTAATCCTAACCTGCAGCAGAATCCAGGTTATCCTGCATTCAGCAAGTAATTTATGCTTGAACACCGTCATTCATAAGTTCAATATAAATAAATGCGATAGGGGATGCGGCTTATTTGCCGCATCCCTTTATTTTATGCTTTAAAAGCACTATCTTTGCACCATGAATCTGATACAATTTGCGAAAGACTGGACCTTGCCGGTGTCGATGGGCATTGGCGCACTGGCTTACTTCATCTTTGCCTTCACGCCGGCATTGCATGAGGCAGCCCTGTTTTTCGACCCCATTTTTGATACTATACTTCCATTATTCATGTTTATGATTCTGTTTGTCACCTCCTGCAAGGTGGATTTCAAGCAGATGAAAACAGAGATGTGGCACTTGTGGATTGTCTTGCTGCAAGTAATATTGGTGCTGGTTGTGGTGGGGATTATTCTCTTGACCCATCAGACTTTTGAAAGCAAGATTGTATGGGAGAGTGTGTTGACCTGCATCATCTGCCCTACGGCAGCAGCGGCAGCTGTCATCACCGTTAAGTTAGGCGGTAACTTAGGATCCATGACCACCTATACCTTTATCAGCAGCTTCGTTACGGCTTTGCTTATTCCCACCTTCTTCCCTTTGATAGAGAAAGAAGCCCATCTTACTTTCTGGAATGCTTTCCTTATTATATTAAATAAGGTGTGCTTGGTGTTGGTGTTGCCTTTGTTCTTGGGATGGTTTGTTCGACACTATGTGAAGCCGTTGCATAAATGGATAGTGAGTGTCAAGGATATGGGCTTCTATATGTGGGGCATCTCGCTCTCTATCGTTACGGGTGCTACCCTCAAGAATATTGTTCATGCCAATGTATCTGTATGGCTTTTGTTGCTAATTGCCCTCACCACAGCCATCCTTTGTTTGATACAGTTTGCCTTGGGTAAGTTTGTGGGAGGTTTCTACAATAGTACGGTGAATGCTGGTCAGGCATTAGGGCAAAAAAACACAGCCTTTGCCATTTGGATTACCTATACTTATTTAAATCCAGTAGCTTCTGTTGGCCCTGGTTGTTATATCCTTTGGCAAAATACGGTCAACTCAATACAGTTGTGGCTTAAAAGAAAAGATTCCGGCACAAGGCCGGAATGAGGGAGAATGTTATTTCATCGTAGGAAGCGTGAACTCTCTTGATTCACTGGTTCTTCCGTTGGCATCCATCACATAAGCCCTGAAATCAGCTTCGCCATCTTTCAAATGTGAATTGGCACTGATGGGTACAGAATACGTTATCTTTTTATTGGGATCCAACTTGGTGATCGTCGTCATATTGCCAATCTTCAAGCCTTTCGTCTCACTGGTTAGCTCCAAAATAGGGGTGATGTTTTTGAGCGTTGTATTGCCTCTGTTCACCACATCGAAAGAAATCTGGCAATCTTCGCCAGCCTCGATGGTATCGTTGTTATCGCTATCCGTATAGATAAAGTTGGTCAGCTCGATGGCATCCAAGGCATTGCTCTGCACAGGTTGAGCTACCGTTGTTGTTCTTCTGTTATTTGCCTGCTCCATTCTCTCCCTATATTGCTGTTCCTCAATGGCAGCACCCACCGCCATACCAGCCACAGACCCAATCATTCCACCAATTGATGAGCCATACCTGCCTCCAGTGGCATCGCCTGCAATAGAACCCAATGTGCCACCAATCATGGCACCCATGCTTGTTCCTAAACCCATGGTGCCGCAAGACGAAAGCAGCAAAGCTAAAATAACCAATGAAAATAAAGCCTTCTTCATGTTCCTGTAGATTGTTAATTAGCGGAGAGACAGGGATTCGAACCCTGGATACGGTTACCCGTATGCCGCATTTCGAGTGCGGTCCGTTCGACCACTCCGGCAT
>CACZRQ010000076.1 GCA_902783615.1 uncultured Bacteroidales bacterium
CGACCAGGGAGGGCGAGCACATTGGCATTGTTGTGCTGACGCACCAGGCGAGCCACCTCGCGGTTCCAGCAAAGTCCTGCGCGTACCTTGGGGTATTTGTTGAGGGTCATGCTGATGCCGTTGCCTGTGCCGCAAACCGCGATGCCCTCATCTACCTCGCCATTCTGGATGGCCTGACCCAACTTGTGGGCGAAATCAGGATAGTCGCAACTCTCGCTGCTGTAGGTGCCGTAATCAACAAAGTCCATACCCCTGCCTTTCAGCCATTCTTTCACATGTTCCTTCATGTCGTAGCCAGCATGGTCGGAACAGAGTCCTATTTTTTTCATAATTAATAGCTTAAGTTTTAATTACACAATCATCTCCTTCACCTGGCGATAGACATTGTCAGGGGTGAAGCCAAGCTTCTCGTCGAGTACCTTATAGGGAGCTGAGAAGCCAAAGCTATCCAAACCCCAAATCTTGGCATTGTTGCCAACGAGTCCGGCAATCGTGACAGGCAGACCTGCGGTGAGGCCGAACTTCTTGATGTGACTTGGGATGATGGACTCCTGATAAGCCACAGGCTGGTCGTGGAAACGACCCTCAGAAGGAGCTGACACCACGCGCACCTTGATGCCATCGATGCGGAGCAACTTGGCTGCTGCCATCAATGTAGATACCTCTGATCCAGAAGCTACCAGCACCACATCGGGCTTCTGGTCGGAACCAGCCACGATGTAAGCACCCTTCACTGCCTCTTCGTAGTCGTTGTTGGCTGGCAGGCTCTCGATGTTCTGACGTGAGAAGATCAAGCCCGTAGGACTGTCGATGTTCTCCATCGCCATTCGCCAAGCCACAGTGGTTTCATCGGCATCGGCAGGACGCAACACCAGCATCGAGCTCTTGCCGCTGTGGTTCTTCAGACGCTCCATCAGGCGCAGCTGAGCTTCCTGTTCCACAGGCTGATGGGTTGGTCCGTCTTCGCCCACGCGGAAGGCATCGTGCGACCAGATGAACTTGATTGGTATCTGCATCAGCGCAGCCATGCGGATGGCTGGCTTCATATAGTCGGAGAATACAAAGAATGTAGCGCAAGCTGGAATCACACCTCCGTGCATCCACATGCCCATCATGACACAGGCCATGGTGAGTTCTGAAACGCCAGCCTGGAAGAAAGCGCCGCTGAAGTCGCCCTTCTTGAAGACGTGGGTCTTCTTCAGGAAGCCGTCAGTCTTGTCGGAGTTGCTGAGGTCGGCTGATGACACCACCATGTTGCCCACCTGCTCGGCCAGCTGTCCCAGCACGATGGATGAGGCATTGCGGGTGGCCGCATCTTTCTTCTGCTGAATCTTCATCCAGTCGATCTTAGGCGCCTTGCCAGAGAAGTAGAAGTCGAGTTTCTTCGCCAGTTCTGGGTTCGCCTTTGCCCAATCAGCATGCTGTGCGCGCTTCTCGGCAACAATCTTGCGCAACTCCTCGTTGCGTTTCGCATAGAGCGCTGCCACCTCTGGAGAAACCACGAATGGATTGGCTGGGTCGCCACCTAAGTTCTTGATGGTGTTGATGTAAGCATCGCCACCCAATGGAGCTCCGTGGGTGGCACAACAAGCTTCATAGCTGGTGTTGTCGGCACGGCGGGCACCCTTGCCCATGATGGTGTGACCAATGATGAGGGTAGGGCGCTTGTCCTCGGCCTTCGCCTCTTTCAGGGCACCACGGATAGCATCCACATCATTGCCGTCGATGGTGATTACCTTCCAGCCCCACGCCTCGTATTTCTTGGCGGTGTCTTCGGTGGTAACATCTTCAGTCTCAGTGGAGAGCTGCACATCGTTGGCATCGTAGAACATGATGAGGTTGTCGAGGCCCAAAGTACCTGCCACACGGCCAGCACCCTGTGAGATCTCCTCCTGTACGCCACCATCGGATATGTAGGCATAGAAGGTGTGGTTCATCACCTCGCCAAAGCGAGCTTGCAGGAACTTAGCTGCGATGGCTGCACCTACGGCATAGGTGTGACCCTGGCCTAACGGACCAGAGGTGTTCTCGATGCCACGCTGGAGGTTGCGCTCTGGATGTCCATGGGTAGGACTGCCCCACTGACGGAACTGCTTGATCTCGTCCATGGTGAAACGTCCTTTCAGCATAAGTAGGGCATAGAGCATGGGTGACATGTGACCTGGATCGAGATAGAAACGGTCGCGCGACATCCATGCACCATCGTCAGGATCATCGATCAGAAACTCAGAGAAAAGCACATTGATGAAGTCTGCACCACCCATTGCGCCACCAGGGTGACCAGATTTTGCCTTCTCTACCATTGATGCAGCCAGAATACGGATATTATCCGCTGCCAGATTCATTACATTCTTGTCATTCATATCTGAATTCTTTATTTTTTTGCAAAGTTACGATTAAATGAATTAAAAGCCAAATTTATTTCACTCTCTTTTCTGCTTACTTTAGCTCCAATGTCACAATCGACTTAGCTGGAAGCTTCACTTTCAGGGTGTTACCACTGATAGTGGCTCCATTGAAAACTGTGGGCTTCACTTGGTCGGGCTTATCGAACGTGTTATGGTCGGTAATGCGAGCCGAAGTGAGAATCTCACCTGTCACCTGCTTGAAGTTCATGCCTTGCAGACTGATGGTTACCTCTTGTGCGTTCTGCAAATCGACATTCGACAGCGAGATGTGCACCTTGCCCTGTTGGTCGCGAGAGGCTGTGCCACTGAGCATTGGGATGGTGCGATGGTCGCGCACATCCTTGGTGGCTGTCTGGATATCCAATGGCAGGTAGGTGGCATCCTGATGCACATTGTACATGCGGAACACATGATAGGTGGGGGTGAGGGTCATCTGCTTGCCACTGGTCAATATCATGGATTGCAGCACATTCACCACCTGCGCGATGTTGGCCATCTTCAAGCGGTCGGTATATTTATGGAAAATGTCGAAGGTGAGCGAAGCCACGAAAGCATCTCGCAAGGAGTTCTGCTGGAACAGGTGACCAGGGTTGGTGCCTGGCTCCACATCCCACCAGGTGCCCCACTCATCGAGCATCAGTGCCACGTTCTTGCCTGGGTCGTAGTAATCCATGATGGCGATGTGACGTTTTATAACATCTTCTATTTCACGACATTTGCCCAGTGTCCAGTAGAAATCATCATCAGTGAACTGGGTGGCAGAGCCCTTGCTGCCATTCCATCCCAACACGGTGTAGTAGTGGAGTGAGATGCCATCCATGCGGCGACCCACATTCTCCATCAACACCTTAGTCCACTCGTAGTCGTAGTCGCTGGCTCCACTGGCAATCTTAAACAAGCGGTTGCCGTCGTAGTTGCGGCAATAGGTAGAATAGCGGCGATATACATCGGCATAATACTCAGGGCGCATGGTGCCTCCGCAACCCCAACTCTCATTGCCCACACCTAAGTATTTCACGCGCCAAGCATGGTCGCGACCATTCTGACGGCGCAGGCGAGCCATGGGTGAATCGCCCTCGGAGGTCATGTATTCCACCCACTTGGCCATCTCTTCCACGGTGCCACTTCCCACATTTCCGCTGATGTAAGGCTCTGTGCCAAGCAGCTCGCAGAGATTCAGGAACTCGTTGGTGCCAAAGCTGTTGTCCTCGATGGTGCCACCCCAGTTGTTGTTCACCATCTTGGGGCGGTTCTCCTTGGGACCAATGCCATCCATCCAGTGGTACTCATCGGCAAAACAGCCACCTGGCCAACGCAACACAGGCACTTTCAAGGCCTTCAATGCATTCAATACATCAGTGCGATAGCCGTTGGTGTTGGGAATGTCGGAGTTTTCGCCAACCCACAAACCTCCATAGATGCAGGAACCCAGATGCTCAGCAAACTGGCCGTAGATTTCTTTCGGAATAACAGCGCCTGGCTGGTCGGCATGGAGAATAGCCGATTGGGCCATTGACAATTGACAATTGGCAATTGACAATGTACCAAGTAATATGATAGATAATAATTTTTTCTTCATTAATTTTTTCTTCCTTAATTAATTCTTAATTATTAATTCTTAATTAGTTAAGTCCATATTCAGTGAATCGCCCTAAAGCCTGATACCTTTGGTAAAGCTCCTCATACAGAGCAGCACGTTCTGGATTGGGCTGATATTCGAAAGCGAAACCAGAGTTCATGGCTTGCTGAGCATCCTCCACCTTATTATATATACCAGCAGCGGTAGCGGCAAACATGGCGGCACCTAAAGCACAAGCCTGGTCAGTCTTGCACACCTTGATGGGCATGTTCAGCACATCGCTGAGGGTCTGCATCACGAAAGGCGACTTGAGGGCGATGCCTCCAATGCCAATAACCTGGTCAATCTTAACTCCCTGACTCAGGAAACAATCCACAATGGCTTTCGAGCCAAAGGCGGTAGCTTCCACCAAAGCACGGAAGATGCGGGGAGCATCGCTACCCAAGGTCAAACCCGCGATGGAGCCTTTCAGCAATTGGTTGGCATTGGGCGTGCGGCGACCATTCATCCAGTCGGTGGCAATGATGGCACTTTCGCCTGCAGGAATCTTCTCTGCCTCAGCGGTGAGGACTGGGATGAGGCGGTCAGTTGCTTCAGCTATCAACTGCTGCTTGGTGGCTTCATCAATCAGCTCAGACTGGCCAATAATGCTCTTCAGCGGGAACTCCAGTAAGCGCTTGAACCAAGCATAGATATCGCCAAAGCCTGATTGTCCTGCTTCCAAACCCACCATACCTGCGATCACTGAGCCATCCACCTGTCCGCAGATGCCTTGTATCTGTTTGCCTGCAATCTCTTCGTAGCTCGACACCATGATGTCGCAGGTGGAGGTACCAATTACGCGCACAAAGGTATGCGGTGTGATGTTGGCTCCTACTGCTCCCATGTGGCAATCGAACGCACCTCCAGCAACCACCACTTTCGTGGTGAGTCCCAAGCGTTCAGCCCACTCGGCAGTGAGGTGTCCCACAGGCTTGTCGGCTGTTTCGGTGTAGCGGAACAAACGGTCTCTGAATCCAGCCAACAGCGGGTCGAGTGCAGTGAGGAATTCCTCAGAAGGGAGTCCTCCCCAACTTTCGTGCCACATGGCCTTATGTCCACAGGCACAGCGGCTTCTGGTAATATCACTACTCTTGTTCACACCAGTCAGGATGGCTGGCAACCATTCGCAATGCTCCACAATGCTGAAGGCTTTGGCACGCACGGCTTCGTCTTCACGCAACACATGCAAGGCCTTGGCCCAGTACCACTCTGAGCTGTAGATGCCCCCCTCGAAGGCGGTATAGTCGATGTCCCACTTCTTGGCAAGTGCATTAATCTCAGCCGCTTCCTTCACGGCTGTATGGTCTTTCCACAGCACGAACATCGCGTTGGGGTTTTCGGCAAACTCAGGTAACATCGAGAGCGGTGTGCCATTTTCATCCACGAAGCAAGGTGTGCTGCCTGTGGTATCGAAAGCGATGCCCACCACCTTCTTGGCCACATCGACAGAGCATTGAGCCAATGCCTCTTTGACAGTAGCTTCCAGCACCTCTAAGTAATCCAGTGGATGCTGGCGATACTGGTTTTTGGCAGGGTCGCAAAACATACCTTTCTGCCAACGGGGATAGTACTTCACGCTGGTGGCAAGGGTCTCGCCTGTGTAGGCATTCACCACCAAAGCTCTGGCAGAGTCGCTGCCATAGTCCAACCCAATTACATATCTGTCATCTTGTGTCATGGCTTATTTCAGGGCTTTGTTCAACATGTAATACAATTCGTTGTATTGCAGCTGATGACGGAAGTTGCCATAAGTGGTGTCTTTGTCAATGCGCAACATCTCAATCTCTGCTATCTCGGCATAGTCAATCCAGAATTCTGGTGTGATGTCGTAAGAGAAACAGCTGTGGTGAGTGCCACCAGCCATGATCCAAGTGGCGGTTCCAATCTCAAAGTTTGGCATCGGAATCCACAATGCATTGGCTACAGGCAACTTAGGCAGTGGCTTTGGCTTAATGCATTCCACATCGTTGACGATGAGGCGGAAACGATTGCCCATATCAACGATGGTGGCTGTGACACCTTTGCCTACCTTTGAATCGAACACCAATCGTGCCGTAAACTCCTTGCGGATGCCGATACCCAGGAAGTGAACCTCCAGACGAGGCTTGTCTGCAGCGATGAGTGGGCAGATCTCCAACATGTGGGATTGCAGGATGCTGGATCTATCGCCATCGAAATTCAGGGTGTAGTCTTCCAGGAACGAACAGCCGTTGGGCATGCCTTGTGTCATGAACCATACGGTGCGATAGAGGGCAGCCGACTTCCAGTCGCCCTCAGCACCAAAGCCATAACCCTCGGCCATCAGGCGCTGTGATGCCAATCCTGGTATCTGGTCGAAACCCAGGAAATTGGGATCATTGATATCTACTTCGCCCAGATCGTCGAAATTGGTGGTAAAGCCTTTGGCGCCCTCGTCTTGCAACACGCGACGGATGGCAATCTCCTGCTTGGCAGCATTGTGTACCTTCTTCCAGTATATCTCTTCGCCACTTTCGTCAATCTTGATGGTATAGAGCTTCTTGTATTCTTCCACCAACTCATCTGCCTCAGCATCTGTCACCTTCATATAGTAGTCGATGAGTGAACTCACGGGATAGTAATCCACGTGGTAACCTAAGCGAACTTCTGCTTCTACCTTGTCGCCATCAGTCACTGCCACATTGTTCATCTGGTCGCCAAAACGCAGGATGCGCATGTCGTGGGCATCTGCCCATGCTGCAGCTACACGAGCCCATACGCCAATCTGCTGCTGCGGACGTTCGTCTTTCCAGAAGCCACTTACCACCTTGCGGGGTTTGCGCATGCGGGCACAGATGTGGCCGAATTCACGGTCACCATGAGCGCTCTGGTTCAGGTTCATGAAATCCATGTCCATTGTATCCCAAGGAATTTCAGCATTGTATTGTGTGTGGAAATGCAATAGCGGCTTCTTCAATTGTTGCAAGCCGTGAATCCACATCTTGGCAGGCGAGAAGGTGTGCATCCAAGTGATGATGCCCACGCATTTCTTGTCGTTGTTGGCTGCCATCATGATGGCTGTCACTTCTTTCTCGCTGTTGGCTGTACCTTTGTAGATGATCTTGATAGGAATGATGCCTTTCTCATTCAGTCCGTCCACCATCTCTTGAGAGTGCTTGTCAACAATCTTCACTGTTTCACCTCCGTAGAGCAACTGTGCGCCAGTTATCCACCAGATTTCATAATTATCAAATGCTTTTATCATAGTATCAAATTTTAAAAGTTAGTAATCAATTATTTATTGTTTTTGTCCGTAATAAGCATTAGGTCCATGCTTGCGACTGAAATGCTTCTCAATCAAATGCTCACTCATGGTGAGATTGGGGTTGATGGTGAAAGCGATGGCTGCCATTTTGGCCACTTCCTCCAGCACAACGGCATGATATACGGCTTGCGCGGCATCTTTGCCCCAGGCAAACGGACCGTGATTCTTCACCAGCACACCTGGCGTGTGAACAGGGTTGATGCCTTCGAAGCGTTTCACAATCACATTTCCTGTTTCCAACTCATAGTCGCCTTCCACTTCCTCGCGAGTCATATCGGCTGTGCATGGAATGGCATCGTGGAAATAGTCGGCATGGGTGGTGCCGATGTTGGGGATATCCTTGCCTGCCTGTGCCCAAGCGGTGGCGTAGGTGGAGTGGGTGTGTACCACCCCTCCGATTTCAGGAAAGGCCTTATACAGCACCAGGTGGGTGGGGGTGTCTGACGAAGGGCGCAAGTGGCCTTCCACCACATTCCCCTCTAAATCCACCACCACCATATCATCAGGGGTCATGGAGTCGTAGTTCACGCCACTGGGCTTGATAACCACCAGGTTGTGTTTCCTGTCGATGGCGGAAACATTGCCCCAGGTGAAGATTACCAATCCATGCTTCACCAAATCCATATTGGCCTTGTAAACCAGTCGTTTCAACTCATACAACATAGCATCAAAGTTTATGTTTCATATAGTGTTCATATAATTTCTGGTTAAACCGATAGAGGGCAGCTCCACGTTTGGAGTGAACCTTGTCTATCTTATCAGTCTTTTCAATGTAGTAAGCCTCTTCCACTATTTTGTGGAAATTGCGTTTGTCGCGAGGCTTCCCAATGATGGCTTCCACCAGTTTGTGCAACTGATGCATGGTAAACAGAGGAGGCAACAAATTGAGTCCTACAGGCTTCTCCATTGTCCTGTATTTCATTCTGGTCACCGCCGCACGAATCATCTCATTTAGGTCGTATTTCATTTGCGGCACCTCAGCCAAAGGAAACCATTGGGTATTGTCAGGTTTATTCTTCTGCTCATTGTAGTCTTCTATGTTGATGAGCGCATAATACATCACGGCAATCACTCGTGCGTTGGGGTAGCAATCGGTATCTCCATAACATCTGACCTGCTCAATATAGGTGTCCACCAACCCTGTCTTGGCGGCCAAAATGCGACGTGCGGAATTGTCCATGTCCTCATTCTCCAATACAAAGTCGTAGGGAAGTACCCAAGTGCCCTTTGATGATCCGTGGTCTTGCTTGACCAATAACACCTGAATGGAATCGTTGAAGAAGCTGAACACCACATAACAATCCACGATTAAAAATCTGGGAAAGTCTTTAAAATATGCATTTACATCTTGTTCCATAAAGTGCCTCCTATTCGTTCATTACCAGAAATAAATGTAGAAAGCTACAGTAAACGACAGTATGATTACTGTATGAATGACATCCCAATGATTCCAACTTGCCCTCGAAGCAGCTCGCTGCTCGGGGGTAGCGGTTCCGAACACCAGACCCTGTATTTTCTGTTCGTCTGGTTTTTCGGTGCACAAACTGACAATGATGACTACCAACAGGCAGAACACCAGCATGCAACCGCTGAAGAACAACCAGTTGAAGTCGAAGAATACACTCTTGAACCAAGTTTGCGAAGCATCAGTCACATTGGTATAGTAAACCTTTGCTCCCAAGCGGGTCAAGCCAATGATGATGCCACTGATGAGGCCCCACATGCCGCCTTTGGCAGAAGCACGCTTCCAGGTGATGCCCAGCAGGAAAGCGGCTGCAATGCCTGGTGCCAACACAGACTGGACATCTTGCAGGTAGTTGTAAAGCACATTGCCGATGCTGCGCATGATGGGAATCCAAAGGATGCCCAAGAGTACGATGACCACAGTGGCCATCTGACCAATGCGCACCAGCGATTTCTCGGAAGTGTTGGGGCGCAAGCGTTTATAGAAATCGATGGTGAACAGCATGGACGATGAGTTGAACAGTGAAGCCAGCGAACTCATCAGAGCTGCCAGAATGCCGCAAACCACCAAGCCTTTCACACCTGCGGGAAGCAGTTTGGCCACCATTGTGGGGAAGGCTGCATCACTCAAGGTCTGGCCATTGGCATCGAGTGGCAGGAAACCGCCGCCAGTCTTGATGTTGATGGCGAAAGCAATCATACCAGGAATTAGGAAGATGAATACAGGCAACATCTTCAGATAAGCGCCGAAGATGGTGCCTCGACGCGATTCGCGTTCGTTCTTTCCAGAGAGCACACGCTGCACAATGAACTGATCTGTACACCAGTACCAGAATCCAATGGTGGCAGAGGTGATGAGTGCTCCAAGCCAAGGATAATCAGGGTCATCGTTGCTGCGAATCAGGTCAGTCATGCGGTCGCCATAATCGTTGATGGTTACCGAACTGCTGATTCTCATCAGCTCATCCCATCCACCTAATTCCTTCAAACCCAACACTAAGATGATAAATGAGCCTAACAAGAGGATGGGCGTTTGCAACACAGAGGTATAGAGCACCGACTTCATGCCTCCGAATATGGTATAGATGGCTGTCAATACAACCAGACCAATGGCTGCAATCCAGAAGAAGTCGATTCCCCAAAGGGTATCGATGCCGAATACTTGCTGGAATACCAAACCACCCGCATAGACCGTTACGGCCACTTTGGTCAGCACATAGCTCACTAACGAGATGAGCGACAGGATGGTGCGCGACTGTGAGTTGTAGCGTCTCTCCAGGAACTCAGGCATCGTGTAAACCATACTGCGGCTGTAGAAGGGCACGAATACCCAACCCAAAATCAGGATCATCCATCCCTGGATTTCCCAATGGGCCATTGCCATACCGCTCGATGCTCCTGAGCCAGCCAGACCAATCAGGTGTTCCGAGCCAATGTTGGAGGCGAAGATGGAAGCACCAATGGCTATCCAGGTGGCATCACGCCCACCTAAGAAATAGTCAGCTGAGTTATTTTGCTTACTTCTCAGTACCCAAATGATGATACCAACCAAAACGCAGCAGAACGCCGCAATAACAATCCAGTCAAGAAATTCCATATCTTCTCTTCTTGTTTAGGTTTATAAAGCAACAAGGTTACAAGGCTTGCCAATGGCTTTCCTTGTAACCTTATCATGATTATTTGTCAACAGTAAATTTGTAGATACACTCGCTGTTATACGTCTGTCCAGGTTCCAGCACCACGCTTGGGAACTGTGGCTGGTTGGGAGAATCAGGATAGTGTTGTGTTTCCAAACACACAGCCGTTCTACGATTGTAAGCAATGCCATGCTTGCCTTTCACCCTTCCATTCAGGAAGTTGCCTGCATACACCTGAATGCCTGGCTCGTTTGTATAGACTGACACACTGATGCCTGTTGCGGGACAGGTTGCCTTTGCTGCCAGCTGGGTGATGTCGCCCTGAGTGTTCAGCACCCAGTTGTGGTCGAAGCCGTTGCCCAGCTTAATCTGCTCGAAGTCAGTCTGGTTGATATCCTGACCTATGGGTTTCGGTGTGGTGAAATCCATTGGCGTTCCCTTCACGCTCTCAATCTGTCCCAGTGGAATCAGCTTGGCATTCACAGGCGTATAGTTGTCGGCATTTACAAACAGCACATGATCGGAGTTGTCCTTCGTTGGGTCACCACTCAGGTTGAAATACGAGTGGTTCGTCATGTTGATCACTGTCTTCTTGTCGGTGGTGGCGCTATACTGGATGTCGATGGCATTGTCATCAGTCAGCGTAAAGGTCACCTTAACCTTCACGTTTCCAGGGAAATTCATGTCGCCATCAGGAGAGTCGAGTGAAAGTTGAACCTGGGTGTCGCTGATCTGCTTACCCTCGAACACCTTGTATTGCCAACCTCTCGGACCACCATGCAGGCAGTTGTCGCCATCGTTGGCCAACAACTCGTATGTGGTGCCATCCAATTCGAACTTAGCTCCAGCAATGCGGTTGGCATAGCGTCCGATGCTGGCGCCAAAGTCGCTGGAGTTGGTTTGATAATCGTTGATGTTGTCGAAAGCCAGCACCACATCGCGTGGTGTGCCGTTCTTGTCGTTCAGGTTCACTGACACGATTCGACCACCGAAGTTGGTGATACACACTTCCATCCCATTCTTGTTGGTCAACGTGTAGAGGTGGGTTTGCTGACCATCGATGGTTGTTTCAAACTTTTGTGGGTCTAACCCTGACTGAGTCAGTTTAGGCTCCGTTTGCTTTTGGCCGTTGCAGGCACTCAGCACTAAGGCCATCAAGCCTGCCAGAATGATCGATTTTCTCATTGCTTTACATATTTTATATTTTTGTTCTACAAAGGTAGTACATATTTTATAAAATTCAACAAAAATGAGAGTAATTTCGTTTTTTTATCACGAAAAAAACTTAATTCCTTTTCCAGAAATTGGGGGTGAAGAGTAGGATGACGGTGAAGATTTCCAAACGACCCAGCAGCATGAGGAAGCTCATGAGCCATTTGCCTGCATCGGGCATCGTGTTCCAAGTACTACTCGGACCATAGCTTCCCAGAGCAGGCCCCATGTTGCCAATTGCTGAAACAGAGCAACCTATGGCCTCCATGAAGTCGATGCCGATGGCAGAAAGGAAGATGCTGCTGCCAAAGATGATGATGAAATAGATGAAGCAGAAAGCCATGACTGTGCTGAGCAATGTGGGCGGAGCCACCTGTTTGTCCAAGCGAATGGGCAAGACGGCATTGGGATGGAGGATGTGTTTGAATTCGTTCATCATCACCTTGAACAGCACATGCACACGGATGCATTTCAAGCCTCCAGAGGTGCTACCCGCACAGGCACCCACCAGCATGATGACCAGCAACATACCCCAGAGGGCAGAGGGCCAGGTCATATAGTCGCAGGTGGTGAATCCAGTGGAGGTTTGCAGGGAAACCACCTGAAACAGCGATTCCCTGAATGCGTCTTCCCCCTCAATGCCTCGATTGATCCACAACACCAGGGTGAATATGGCAGCAGCTGATGCAACAGTCAAAACATACCATTTCAACTCGCTGTCCTTCAATGCTCTCCTAAATCGACCGCTCACAAAGAGAATCAGCAGGCTATAGTTCATACCTGAGATGAACATGAAGATGATGATAACATATTCTATATAAGCGGAATGATAGTAGGCGATGCTGGCCTGATGGGTAGAGAATCCACCTGTGCCTGCGGTGGTGAGAGCATGACAGATGCTGTCGAAACCTCCCATACCTCCCAGCATGAGTAACAGAACAAGTAAAGCCGTGATGCCCAGATAGATGCTCCAAATCCAACGGGCTGTGATGCCAATGCGGGGCGTTACCTTGTTGTGGGTGGGTCCGCTCACTTCAGCAGCAAACATCTGGAGTCCGTTGACACCCAAGAACGGCAACAAGGCGATGGTGAAGATGATGATGCCCAAGCCGCCAAACCATTGGGTGATGCTACGCCAGAACAGGAGTCCACGAGGCATCTCGTCGATGTTGTCGAGGATGGTGGCACCCGTACTGGTGATGCCTGACATCGCCTCGAAGAAAGCGTTGGTCACTGAGGGAATGTGTCCGTGGATATAGAAAGGCAGCATGCCGAACAGGGCAAAAGCCAACCATGAACAGGTCACCATGATATATCCGTCGCGACGCGTGAAAGCCTTGGGTCTCTTTCGACTATAGAAAGACATAAGCAAGCCTATGGCTCCTGTGATGCCAGACGTGATGAGCAGACTCATCAGGGCGGCATCGTGGTAGTAGGCCGATACGCCCGTGGAGAGTAGCAACATCGCCGTTTCAAGTAGCAACAGGTTGCCAATCACTTTGATTATGGCTTTCGAGTTGATCATCAGTTAAAGTATTTTTCGATTTTCTGAATGGTTTGTTTCAGACAGAACAGCATCACATGATCGCCTGCCTCAATCTTGGTGTTACCTCTCACCAAGATACCTTCGCCATTGCGCACCATGCCTCCGATGGTAGCTCCACGAGGCAAGCCCAAGTCCTTCACTAAGTGTTTGGTGGCTCGCGAGCCTTCCTTCACCGTAAACTCTGCCACATCGGCATCGGCAAATGTCAGACACTTCACATTGCTCACATCGGCATCCAGCATCATCTGATAGATGTGGGAAGCGGCGATGAGTTTCTTGTTGATC
>CACZRQ010000077.1 GCA_902783615.1 uncultured Bacteroidales bacterium
ATGCGATACCGATGATACTGGTCGCATCATTGCGCGCAGGGCTGGCAGTTTTACTGTTTGGGCAAAGTCTAACGACGGTACCGATGTAGCTGCTTCCTGCGAGGTTACTATCATACAATAAAAAACGAAATCTAAATCCTTATATATTGTCATACACGTTATATTAAGATTTGGATGACAGCTGCGCTCAGTAGTGATACTGGGCGCAGCCATTTTATTCCATTAAGTTTCCTTCAATACATTCATTTGTTTTTCAAAATCTCTTCCATTCGGAAGATCTCATCACGATACTGTGCAGCCTGGATGAAATCCCACTTTTCGGCTGCCTTTCGCATCAGCTTCTTGGTCTGCTCAATGCTCTTAGCCAGCTGTTCGCGACTCATATATTGCACGATAGGGTCGGCTGCCACAGAGGTAGTGCCCACCTGTTCGATGTATGGGCGAGGCCCCGACAGTTCGTCTTTGCGGCGACTGATAGTACCCTTGGCCTCTTCGGTAGCATCGATGTTGGGCGCAAATACATCAAGGTTCTTTCCCTTCACAATCTGCTTTGGTGTGATGCCGTTCTCCTCATTGTATTTCAGCTGCTTCTCGCGACGACGCATGGTCTCGTCTATGGTTTGCTGCATGCTTCCTGTAATCCTGTCGGCATACATGATGACGAGTCCGTTCACATTACGTGCCGCACGGCCAGCAGTCTGTGTCAAGGCACGATAGGAACGCAGGAAGCCTTCCTTGTCGGCGTCGAGGATGGCTACCAGTGAAACCTCGGGCAGGTCGAGTCCTTCGCGCAGCAGACCTACACCAATCAGCACATCGATGAGCCCTTCGCGTAGGTCGGACATAATCTTCACTCGTTCAAGGGTATCCACCTCGCTGTGTATATAGGTGCATCGAACATCGCGTTCCTGCAGGAACTGCGCCAGCTCCTCTGCCATTCGCTTGGTGAGCGTGACAACCAGCACTCGTTCGTCTTTCTCTACTCGTTGCTGAATCTCCTCCATCAGATCGTCCACCTCGTTAGCCAACGGACGTATCTCGATGGGTGGGTCGAGGAGTCCAGTTGGGCGGATAAGTTGTTCCACCACAATGCCTTCGCTCTGCTCCAGCTCATAATCGTCGGGGGTAGCGCTGACGTAAATCACCTGTTTGGCCAGCTCCTGGAACTCCTCGAACTTCAGTGGACGATTGTCCTTGGCAGCAGGCAGGCGGAAGCCATAATCCACCAGGTTGTTCTTGCGCCCCTGGTCACCGTTATACATTGCCTTGAGCTGAGGAATGGAGGCATGACTCTCATCGATGACGATGAGAAAATCGTTGGGGAAGAAGTCGAGCAGGCAGTAGGGGCGTGAGCCTGCGGGACGTCCGTCGAAGTAGCGGGAATAATTCTCGATGCCAGAGCAATGACCCAGTTCACGGATCATTTCCAAATCGTAGGTAACGCGTTCGTACAAGCGTTTTGCCTCAAGAATTTTGCCTTGTTCCTCAAAGAATTGCACCTGTTTGCTCAAGTCATCCTCTATCTCGTGGATAGCCCTCTGGATTGAGTCCTTGGTAGTCATGAACAAGTTGGCAGGATATATCTTGTAGTCGCTGAAGCTGCCTGTGGTGCGACCCGTAATCAGATCCACTTCCTCGATGCTTTCCACCTCATCGCCCCAGAACACGATGCGCAGGATGGTGTCGGCGTATGCTAAAGCGATATCCACCGTATCGCCTCTGACGCGGAAATTGCCGCGATTCAGCTCCACATCGTTGCGCACATACAGGCTATCCACCAGCTGACGCAGGAACACGTTACGGGTAAACGAGGAGCCCTGCTTCACTTCGATGACATTGTTGTAGAAGTCGGATGGATTGCCCATGCCATAGATGCACGACACCGATGATACCACGATGACATCGTTGCGTCCAGAGAGTAGGGAGGAAGTGGCTGCCAAGCGAAGCTTATCTATTTCAGCGTTGATAGCCAGGTCTTTCTCGATGTAGGTGTCGGAGCTGGGTACGTAGGCCTCTGGCTGATAATAGTCGTAGTACGACACATAATACTCCACTGCATTGTTGGGGAAGAAACTCTTGAACTCGCTGTAGAGTTGAGCCGCCAGCGTCTTGTTGTGGCTCAGAATCAGCGTAGGTTTGTTGATGTTGGCAATCACGTTGGCGATGGTAAAGGTCTTGCCAGAACCTGTAACACCCAAGAGTGTCTGGGCTGGCATACCGTCGAGCACTCCCTGTGTGAGCTGCTGGATAGCTTCAGGCTGGTCGCCTGTAGGCTTGAAAGCCGATGTTAGTTCAAATTTGTTCATACTAAAAAATTAAGCTAACGAAGGTAGAGAATAGTTTTGAAATATGCAAGTATTTGCGTCTTTTTGTTTTTTTAAGAGGTAAGATTTTGCATTATTCATAGAATAATACTACCTTTGCACCCAATTATGGACTTTTTCAATTTGAAGATGAAGAAAAATTACATCATATTGTTGCTGACAGCCCTGCTTTTCTCGTCGTGTGGCAGTTTCACCAACCTCTACAAACACATGACAAAGGATAGGGATTACGACTACATGTATGAGGCTGCGAAGGAGTACTATGTGGCTGGAGATTACGATAAAGCCATTCTTTTGCTGAATGATGTGATTACCATTCTGAAGGGTTCAGACAGAGGTGAGGAATCGGTTTACATGCTGGCGATGAGCTATTTGAAGAATAAGGAGTATGACATTGCTGCACAGTCGTTCCAACAGTATTATACTTCTTATCCAAGGGGAACTTATACTGAGTTTGCCAGATTCTATGCTGGCAAGGCTCTATGGATATCAACCCCTGAAGCTCAACTGGACCAGAGTGATACCTATCAGGCCATTCAGGAGTTGCAGCTGTACTTGGAGTTCTTCCCCAACTCGCGTTATCGTGAAGAGGCACAAAATATAATCTTCGATGCGCAGGATAAGCTGGTGGAGAAGGAACTGAATGCGGCAAAGTTGTATTACAACTTGGGCAGCTACCTGGGTAACAATTTCCAGAGCTGTGTGATTTGTGCCCAGAACGCATTGAAGGACTATCCTTACACCCGTTATCGTGAGGATCTGGCGTTGCTGGTGATGAAGGCCAAGTATGAGTTGGCGTACAACAGTGTGCTGTCAAGAAAGGCTGAGCGTTACCGCGATGCGGTGGATGAATGCTACGCTTTCAAGAACGAATATAGTGAAAGCGCTAACGTAAAGCTGGCCGATGAGCTGCTGAAGAAGTCGGAGGCAGCCCTGAAGGATTTGCCCGATGATTTAGTTGACGACGAATAACATTTTAATTTTTACATAAAGTTTATGGATTACAAGAAAACGAATGCTGCTACCACCACAGTGACAAGAGATGTGGTTCAGCTGTGCGAGGATACTGGTAATATCTACGAGACTGTTGCCATTATCGGTAAGCGTGCCAATCAGATTAGCGTGGAGATTAAGAACGACCTGTCGAAGAAATTGGCTGAGTTTGCTTCTTACAGCGACAATCTGGAGGAAGTGTTTGAAAACCGTGAGCAGATTGAAATCTCTCGCTACTACGAGAAGTTGCCAAAGCCTACCTTGATTGCTACACAAGAGTATATGGAAGGCAAGATTTATTACCGCAATCCTGCCAAGGATAAGCAAAACATGGAAGATTTTTAATGATACAACGTATTCAATCAGTTTATTGGCTGGTCATCACCATATTGCTGGTGGTGACCATGTTGTCTCCAATCGGCTTCTTTACAGAAGCGGGTGGGGCGTTCGACGATGTCTTTAAGCCTTTGGGTGTTACCATGGCTTCTGGAGGTTATCAGAGCACTTGGGGCTTGTTTGCCATTCTGCTGCTGAATGCGGTGGTGGCGTTTGCTACTATTTTCTTATATAAGAACCGCATGCTGCAGGTAAGAATGTCGGTGTTCAGCGCTTTGCTGCAGGTGGGTTATTATGTGGCTGCCGGCGTGTTTATCTATATGCTGAAAGAGGATTTGCAGGCTGCATTCCGTCCAGGATGGGCATTGGCATTACCTTTCGTGTGTATGATTCTGAATTATCTGGCTTGGCGCGCCACCTATGCTGATGAGGTGATGGTGAGAGCGTCGGAACGCCTGCGTTGATATTAAAAATAGGCTGCAGGAATGCAGCCTATTTTTAATTGAGAAACTTGGCAAAGCCAAGTTATGAAAAAACGCACAGCGTTTTTGATATCTTCAAATTGCGATGGCAATTACTAAATTATGAGCTTGCTCAAATACTCAATGAAAAGAAGCAGCTGAAGCTGCTTCTTTTTATTTTATAGGTCGTTGAAATTCACGCTGAAAGTGTCGCCTTTGTTGAGGTCGCCTGTGCGCAGACCCAAGGTGAGCCACTTCTGGCGTTGCTTAGATGAACCGTGGTTGAACGACTCAGGTACGGCGTAGCCGCGTGCTTTCTTCTGCAGATAGTCGTCGCCAATCACAGCGGCACAGTTGATGGCTTCTTCCAAGTCGCCAGCCTCCAACGAGCCAAACATCTGGTTGTCGTGATAAGCCCAAACGCCTGCGTAGAAGTCGGCCTGCAACTCAATGCGCACACTCATGCGGTTACTCTCAGTCTCACTCATGCGGGCCATCTGGCTGTGAGCCTTATCCAGTGTGCCCAACAGGTGCTGCACATGATGACCCACCTCGTGGGCAATCACATAGGCGTATGCAAAGTCGCCATCGGCTCCCAGCGACTGTTTCATCTCGCTGAAGAACGACAAGTCAATGTACAACGATTCGTCGGCAGAGCAATAGAATGGACCCACCTGTGAGGTAGCACCACCGCAGGCTGTCTTCACACTACCCGTAAACAGCACCATCTTAGGTGGTTTGTAGGTTCTGCCATACTGCTTGAACACCTTGGTCCACACATCCTCTGTGCCTGCCAGAATCTGACTGGAGAACTGTGCAAGAGCTTGTTCTTCGGCTGTAAACTCACGGTTGTTCTCCGTCTGAGTGGTAGTCATGCTACCCAAATCGGCATTTGTCAACACACTCAACGGGTTACCACCCATAAACCAAGTAATCAGGGCAACGATAATCAAGCTGCCGATACCCAGACCGGCCTTGCCGCCACCACTCATTTTACGACGATCGTCCACATTGGAACTCTCGCGTCTTCCGTCCATTTTCATATTTTACGAAATTTTTAAAGTACAACATTTAGTGCAAATTTACACAAATAATTGGCATAATAGCTAAAAAAAGCGCAAAAAAGTAAAAAATAGTGGCAGTAAAGGACAAAAAATGGCGTTAAAGATGTATATTTGCAGAGTAAATACTAATAATAAACGAAAGAAAAAGATGAAAAAGACAAAGATTTCAGCTTACATGTTGAGTGCTGCCCTGCTGCTTTCCAGCTGTGGCACGATGAATAACACAGCTAAAGGTACTGCCATCGGTGGTGGCGGTGGTGCTGCAGTAGGTGCCATCATTGGCGGTTTGATAGGTAATGGCAAGGGAGCCCTGATTGGTGCAGCTATCGGTGGTGCAGTTGGTGCTGGAACAGGTGCTGTGATTGGTCGCAAGATGGACAAGAAGGCAGCTGCTGCAGCTCAGATTGAGGGCGCAGAGGTGGAGAAGGTGCAGGATTCCAATGGTCTGGATGCTGTAAAGGTGACTTTCGATTCTGGCATCCTGTTTGGCTTCAACTCTTCCGCTCTGAGCAGCGAGTCTATGAACTCTTTGAAGGAGTTGGCAGGTATTCTGGCTGAGGACAAGACTACCGATGTGGCTATTGTGGGTCATACTGATAAAGTGGGTACTTACGATGCCAACATTAAGGTTTCCAACCAGCGCGCTAAGTCTGTGGAGACTTACCTGAAGCAGTGTGGTGTACCTAATTCTCAGTTCAAGATGGTTGAGGGTGTGGGTTACGACCAGTATGATGAAAGCAAGACTGCTGCCGAGAATCGCCGCGTTGAGATTTTCATGTATGCCAGCGAGAAGATGATTGAGGAAGCAAAGGCAGAAGCTGCTGCTCAATAATTCCTATTTATAAATATAGGTGTGCTTACCGTAAGGCTGCTCTGATTCAGGGCAGCCTTGTTGCTTTCGTAAGCACGAACATATTTAACGGATGAGATTGCCCTGACTCTGTATATTTATGCACAGTTTTAAATAACTCTTTTTTGCCCCTTCGTTAAGGAATTCTTTTTCTCTAACGAGGGAGTAAAATTTTTCTAGTGAGGGCGCAAAAATCTGTAGCCTAACAGCAAAATTGTTCCATCTTCCAAGGCAACTGTATATACAAATCCAATTTGCATAATTATCCGCTTGAGGCAAGCTCTTAATTGGCGTAGAACACACGAATTTGCCATTAGGTCTTCACTCTTCACAAAGTCATCCTATCTATCTGTTACTCTTTTGTTTACGTGTGTGAAGAGGCGAGCCAACTCTTCACAGGTCTTCACGTCTCTTCACATGATGACCAGCAAGGCATCAGGGCGGATACGCTTACTTTTTCAGGGTGAAGAGCGGTGAAGAGGTGTGAAGACCTAAGCTGCCTCTTCACAATCGTAACCATCTGTGTAAATGATTGTTATATGCATTTTGTGAAGAGTGAAGACCTGTTGCCATTTTCTATATTTCCAGACCTTGGATGAGGCTAAAAAATGAAGATATGTTCGTGGAGCATTTTACCTATCTGGGTTGGCTCACGAACCTATGTTCATGAGGGCATGAACATAGGTTGCTCATTTTATTGAAATAACTTTGGTATATTTGAGGATTTGCTA
>CACZRQ010000078.1 GCA_902783615.1 uncultured Bacteroidales bacterium
GCATCCACTTTCAGAATGAAGTATTTCAGCGCGCCCATGCCCACAATGCGGGCAATCTCAGCAGCCTCTACCTCGGTCAGACCATCCAGTTTGCCCAGTTCCTGCGAGGTTTCCTGTGCCGTAGCTACCATCTCATCCATCAGGTCGTCGGCATCTACTACCGTACCCTCGCGGCTCTTCATCTTGCCGTTAGGCAGCTCCACCATGCCGTAGGAGAAGTGAATCAGGTCTTTACCCCACTTGAAACCCAACTTGTCGAGCAGGATGCTCAGCACTTGGAAGTGGTAGTTCTGCTCATTGCCCACCACATAGATCATCTGGTCGATGGGGTAGTCGTTGAATCGTTGCTGGGCGGTACCGATGTCCTGTGTCATATACACCGATGTGCCGTCAGAGCGTAGCAACAGCTTGTGGTCAAGACCCTCAGCAGTGAGGTCGGCCCACACAGAGCCGTCATCCTTGCGGTAGAACAGCCCTTTTTCTAAGCCCTCCAGCACTTTCTTTTTGCCGTCAATATAGGTATTTGATTCATAGTAGATCTTATCGAACGATACGCCCATGCGCTTGTAGGTCTCGTCGAAGCCGGCATATACCCAGCTGTTCATCTTCTCCCACAAGGCACGCACCTCGGTATCACCGGCTTCCCATTTCACCAGCATGTCGTGTGCTTCTTTGATGAGCGGTGCGTTGGCCTCGGCCTCTTCCTTGCTCATGCCTTGCTCCATCAGCTCGCCCACCTCGGCCTTGTAGTGCTTGTCGAACGCCACATAGTAGTCACCTATCAGGTGGTCGCCTTTCTTGCCCGATGTCTCGGGGGTCTCGCCGTTGCCCCATTTCAGCCAAGCCAGCATCGACTTGCAGATGTGAATGCCACGGTCGTTCACAATGTTGGTCTTCACCACCTTATTGCCATTGGCCTGCATGATGTTGGCCAGCGATGCACCTAAAAGGTTGTTGCGCACATGACCTAAGTGCAGAGGCTTGTTGGTGTTGGGCGATGAGTATTCTATCATTACAAGAGGCGACTGGTCGGTCACTTCACGGAAACCGTATTGCGGCTGCTGGTGGATATCGGCCAGCATGCCTATCCATTCAGAAGAGGCGATAGTCAGGTTCAGGAAACCCTTGATCACATTGAAGGCAGCCACTGCCGGCTGGTGACCCAACAGATATTCGCCAATTTCCTGTGCTGTCTGTTCGGGTTTCTTTTTCGAGATCTTCAGGAAGGGGAACACCACCAGGGTGAGATGTCCTTCAAACTCCTTCTTAGTTTTCTGCAACTGGATGAGGTGGGCGGGTGCTTCTTGCCCGTATAATGATTGGATTGCCTCAGCAATCGAGCCTGTCAGTTTCTCTTCTATCTTCATACGCTCAAAATTTTGGCTGCAAAGATAGTGCAAACGGATTACCCGACAAAGAAAAAGTGCATCTTTTTTTAATAAGGTGTATCCCTATCTTATAAAGATAGATTTTTGTTGAGTTAAGATGTCTGGCGATTCAGTCCTACTTGTTTCGGCAATGATTCAGGCCTTGAAATCACCACGCAGGGTACGCTTGATGCGGCGCCAGGCTTTTGCCCAGAAAGAGTTGGTGCGGGCATAGTAGCGTTCAAACAGCTGGCGGGCCATGCGGTTCTCCTCTATCATCGGCTCCTTGGTTACTGCTATTGGCTGCATCCAGAGACTCGAGCTGTACAGGTTGCCACCCCCACAGTTGGTGCCACTGTTGTCGAAGCCTTCGTTCTGCACCAGCGAGCGTCCCACGTTCAGTGAGAGGATATCGGCCAGGAACAGCGAGGCGTTCCAGCGGATGGCCCACGAGTTGTTCTTGCCGGCTATCTGCCGCCTTAGCATGCGTGTGAAACCATATTTACCGTTGAAGTCGAAGGTGCGCGTCAGCTTCTGTTCCTCTAACTGTTGCAGCAATGCCTGACCATCTGGGTTGAAGTGCTGCCAAGCTCGCTCCCAGGTGGCCCATCCCCAGCTGCCTGTCCATTTAATGAGGAACGTCATGGGCATCGCCTCACTGTTGATGAAGTCGCAGCCCTGAATATGCCCCACGCGAGGCTCGTCTTTATATACCTCCAGCGCATCGTTCATAAATTGCAGGAAATACGGTGCCATCACCAAATCATCTTCCACCACAATCACTCGGCCGTACTTTTTTATAATGGAACTTACTCCATCTATTATACTACGGGCGAGGCCCCAGTTCTCCTGACGATAGATGGTGGTGACGTTTCGGAAAGCAGCGATAGGCTGACCGTTATCCGTTGACCCTTTATCGCTAAACTGGTCTAAAAATTCGCGAACCTCTTTAACTTTTTCAGCATCAGCTTCATCTTTCGCCGCATCGGCAAAGATGAACAGGTCGCTCTCGCTGGCTAACGTATTACGCTGCAGCGAACTGAGGCAGCGTTTCAGGTGCTCCAGACGGTTGTAGGCGAAAACAAGGATGGGGGCAGTCTTCATTTCTTGGCTTGTTTACGGGTTTTACAAATTTCTCTTGATTGCATCAGCAGCCCGATACTCATGTTGAGGTAATCAGCACTGGTGCGCCACTCGCCTTTGCCCACAGCCTGCAAGGCTTTCTTCACGGGTGCCAGCACCCCCATGGCAAAGGCTTTCGCCAATGGAAGGTTGATGTTGGCATACTCAGAAAGATGATACACACGCTCTGTGCGCATGAACAGCTCACGGCTCATAGGTCGGTTTGCCCGGTCGTGATACCCCAAGGCCGATGGAACATACCCTATCTGATAGCCATGATAATGCAGCCTGTTCACATAGTCTTTGTCCTCGCCATAATGGTAGAACAGGGGTGCGAACATACCCACCTTCCTAATCACAGCGATAGGAATGTACCACAGGGCAGCATTGATAAATTGACAATTGCCATTTGAACGGTTAATGTAAGCTGCAAAGCCGGGGTCAAGCTTGCTGCCATCGCCCGTCAGGTGCTTGGGCGACACAATGCCGTATTCCGGGTGCTGCTGACTGGCCTCTATCAGTTGTCCCAAGGCATTGGGCGCAAGCCAGGCATCCTGGTTTATCAGCATCACACCATCGTAACCCTCGTCCATGGCCACCTGCATACCTATGTTGTTAGCGGCACCGAAACCCAGGTTGCGATTATTGGCGATGAGCCGCACCTGTGGATAACGTTCCTGTAGCGTAGCCACCGTATTATCTGATGACCCATTGTCAATCACCAGAATATCCATAGGTTTTGTAGAAGCCTGCAATGCAGGCAGGCAGCGGTCAATCCACGGCATGAAGTTGTACGATATCACGATTGCAAGCGTTCTCATGCTTCCTCCTTCTTTTTACCCAGCAGGTAGGCTATGCTTTCCTTTAGGATTACCGACCCGGCTACCCACAAGATGACCACATACAACACCCCTACAATCACCACCTTCAACGTCAGGCTCAGGTAGATGTTGTTGATGTCTTTCAGCAAGAAATGGCATCCCATGCACAGGGCAGCGGCTAGCAGTAGGTAGGGAGCTATGTCGCGCAGCATGTTCACGAAGCTGAGGCCAATCTCCCGATGCACAAACCACCACCACACCAGCAGCCAAGCAATGTTGATGCCCACAAATGTCCGGAGCATCCCTTCGAAGCCGAAGGGGTAGGCTGCTATCACGGCACCCATCAGCATGATGCACAACACGATGGTGCACCACATATAGATGCTGGAATGCCCTCGGGTGATGAGGAGGTTGGCAAACAGGTTGTTGATGGGCACAAAGGCACCCCAGATACACAACACACCCAAGATGTGGGCACTGTCTATCCATTTCTCGGTGATGGCAATCACAATCACCTCACGCGACACTAAACTCAGTCCCAGCATGGCAGGAAAGCTTACAAAAGCAGTAAACCTCAGCAACTTGCGGAATACCCGCAACTGTCGCTCTCTGTCTTCGTCCACTTTAGCAAACACTGGCTGCGCCACGCCGCTCAGCATGCTGTTAACAAATGTATGCCCCATCTGGTTCCACTTGTTGGCTTGCGAGAAGTTGCCCACTTCGTTCACGCTGTAAAACTTACCTATCAGGTTGGCAAACAGGTTCTGGTTGATGATGGTAAACACGTTGGTTACTACCAGCTTACTGCTGAAACCTATCATGCTGCGGATGGGTTGCAGACTCACCCTCAGCGAGGGATGCCAGCGCGTGTAGGCGTATGATAGGAGGGTGATCATGCTCACAAACGCAATAGTCTGTGTGGCTATGCCCCAGTAGGCAAAGCCATTGGCTGCCAAGGTCACACCCACGATGCCGGAGATGGTGAGGGCAATTAAAGTGATGACGTTCATCTCTTTCACCATGAGGTTGCGGAACATCATGGCGCGTGGTACAATGTTGAGGCTCGAAATCACAAAGCCTAAAAACAGGTAGCGTGCTAAGGGTGTCAGCTCTGGCTCATTGTAGAAATCGGCAATGAGGGGTGCCGCCATGAACAGCAGTGCGTAGATTGCCACGCTACAACAGGCGTTAAACCAGAACACAGCATTGTAGTCATCGTGCCTCACCTCTTTCTTCCTGTTGAGGGCTGATATGAACCCACCCTCCTGCAGTGCCGATGCAAGGCTGGAAAAGACGGTCAGCAAGCCCACCATGCCATAGTCGGCTTGCGTGAGCAGGCGGGCCAAGAAGATGCCGAAGGCGAGGTTCAGCAATTGCTGTATGCCATTGCTCACCCCGCCCCATAGCAGTCCCTTAGCGGTCTTTTCCTTCAGATTCTCCACATTCCGTTATTTATCTTCAACTAACGAAGCATCCGGGCTTTACGTCCTTGCTGGTTGTCACCACACTCAGGCTATCGTCGCTGTCCACAGCCGAGAGAATCATGCCCTGGCTCTCCACACCCATCATCTTGCGGGCGGCAAAATTCGCCACGAAGAGGATGCGGCGACCCACCAGCTCTTCTGGGTTTGGATAATAAGCTGCAATGCCTGAGCAGATGGTGCGCTCGGTGCCTGTACCATCGTCGATGGTGAATTTCAGTAACTTCTTCGACTTAGGAACCGGTACACAAGCCTTTACCAAGCCCACGCGGATGTCGAGCTTCTCGAAATCCTCATAGCTCACGGTCTCCTTGAAAGCTGTTGGCTTCCACTGAGCTTGCTCGTTGGCCTTCTTCGTAGCCTCCAGCTTGTCTAACTGTTTCTGGATGGTCTCATCGTCAATCTTCTCAAACAATAGCTGAGGCTCGTTCAGCTGATGGCCTGCTGGCAGCAGGTCGATGCTTCCTAACTGACCCCACTCCAGGTCGTTGGTGTTGATGAGCGAGCGCAGGCGGTTGCTGGAGAACGGCAGGAAAGGACCAAAGGCAATGCTCAGGTTGGCTACAATCTGCAGGCAGATGTTCAGCACAGTCTCCACGCGTTTAGGATCGGTCTTCCACACCTTCCAAGGCTCACACTCGGTGATGTATCGGTTACCGATGCGTGCCAGGTTCATGGCCTCAAACTGTGCATCGCGGAACTTGAATTGCTCCAGCAGCGTCTCCACTTTCTGCTTCACGTCTTTGAACTCTTCAATGGCTGCCTTATCTACCTCTGTCAGCTCGCCACGGGCAGGCACCACGCCTTCCCAGTACTTGTGCGTCAGCTGCAGGGCACGGTTCACGAAGTTGCCATACACAGCCACCAGCTCGTTGTTATTGCGGTCTTGGAAATCCTTCCAAGTGAAGTTGTTGTCCTTGGTCTCAGGCGCATTGGCTGTCAGCACATAGCGCAGCACGTCCTGCTTGCCGGGGAAGTCCTGCAGGTACTCATGCAGCCAGACTGCCC
>CACZRQ010000079.1 GCA_902783615.1 uncultured Bacteroidales bacterium
GAGGGCACGAACCACGTTGTAGGTACGCTTCTGCATCTCAGCATTGGCACGTTGTACGGCATTCAGTTCCACACCGTTGCTATAGCGACCCGTATCCACAGAAGATACAGAACCACCACCCAAGCCGATGCGATAGTTGTCGCCACCCAGCAGCACAATCTTGTTGCCTGGCTCAGGCTTGCCCTTCAGGCAATCGCGCTCAGTGCCATAGCCCACACCACCTGCCAGCATGATCACCTTGTCGTAGCCATATACCTCATCGCCCTCCTTGTGCTCGAAAGTGAGCAGAGAGCCACAGATGAGTGGCTGGCCGAACTTATTACCGAAATCGCTGGCACCATTCGATGCCTTGATCAGAATTTGCTCGGGTGTCTGATACAGCCATTTGCGCACAGGCAACACATTCTCCCAAGCACGATCTTCATCGGTTCGTGGATAGGAAGTGATATAGACAGCCGTACCAGCGATAGGCCAAGAGCCCTTGCCGCCACCCATACGGTCGCGAATCTCACCACCCGTACCCGTTGAAGCACCGTTGAACGGTTCCACAGTCGTTGGGAAATTGTGGGTTTCTGCCTTGAGTGAAATCACACTCTTGATGTCCTTCACCTGGAAATAATCGGGTTTGGAATGGTCAGCTGGCGCAAACTGCTCGATAGTCGGACCAGAGGCAAACGCCACATTGTCCTTGTAGGCAGAGATGATCTTGCCACGATGAGCCTTGGTGGTGTCCTTGATGAGCTGGAACAGACTCGACTCCATCTCCTTGCCATCGATGACGAAGGTTCCACCGAAGATCTTGTGACGGCAGTGCTCAGAGTTAATCTGCGCAAAACCAAACACTTCGGAGTCGGTAAGCGGACGTCCACAGTCCTTCTCCACCTGCTTCAGGTATTCCATCTCATCCTTCGAGAGGGCCAAACCCTCGCGTTCGTTATAAGCCTCCAGATCGTCGATATGCACGATAGGTTCAGGCTTGCGGTTGGTAGTGAACACCTGCTGGTCGAGACCCTTGTACATGCGCTGCAGCATCGGGTCATGGTCGGCATTCTCATCAGCCACAGGAAAATATTCCTCAATGCGGGCAATGCCTTTCAAGCCCATATTCTGGGTAATCTCAACGGCATTGGTACTCCAAGGCGTGATCATCTCACGACGTGGACCGACGAAGAAACCATGCAGGTTTTCTTCACTCTCGGGTTTAGCTTCGCCAAAAAGCCACGACAGCTCTTCAGCTTCTCTCTGATTGGGCGTGTGGTCGCTCTCAACGGCTATCACGCTCTGTTGCGGGGTTCTGAAAAATAGAATCATATCTTAAAACTTTATTTTTTTCTTAGCGGGTTTCGATTCGTTATGCGCTCGGTCAATAGCAGTTACCACATACGTATATTTTCCGGGTGTATCTGCCAATGGCAATCGATAGAAAGATTTTCGGGTGATGGTCACGATGTGGGAAGGATCTTCCAAATTCAATGGTTCGCCCTTCCTGAAACGATACACCACATACTGCACAGCCTTATCCAGCTCAGTCTTGGCCTTGGGAGCAGTCCACATCAGAAACGGACCATCGCTGGTATCTATCGAAGCCAACCTCTTCACTTTCTTGGGTGCCTTGTCGTCCATGAAGGTGTAGGCTGGAATGATGGCAGGATATTTATGATACACCTGTTTCAGCAGTTCGGAATAGTTGCCCACATTCTCCACGATGTTCTGTGTGTACCACTGGCAGCTTCCTCCAATGGTTCGATACTGGCGCTGCAGCCTCATCTTCAGGGGCAACTGATGTTGGTTGGCATTCTGTGGGTCAGCATTCTGCACAGTGTTCAAGATGCTCTGACCAATATACAGCGGTCGGTTGGTGGCATGCTTCGCCCACCAGTCCAGCAGCTTGCCATAATCAGCAGCAGGATGTCCCACATGCCAGTAAACCTGCGGGATATTGTAATCAATCCAACCTTTGTTCACCCACAGCAGGATGTCAGCATACAGGTCGTCGTAGTTCTGCAATCCGTTGGTATCGCTGCCCTGAGGGTCGCTCTTCAGATTGCGATAGATACCGAAAGGCGAGATGCCAAACTGAACCCAAGGCTTCAGCTCCCTCAGCAGGTTGTGAATCTCCTCTATCAGCAGGTTCACGTTGTTTCTTCTCCAATCGCCCTTGCTGGCAAAGCCTGCCTGATAATAGATGTTATCGGGAAAATCCTGTCCGTTAGCTGGATAAGGATAGAAATAGTCATCCATGTGTATGGCATCCACATCGTAACGGGTAACGATATCGGTCACCACCCGACGGATGTATTCCCTACATTCTGGCAAAGCCGGGTTGAAGAACAGCTGGTTGTTGTAAGGAATGAACCATTCGGGATGCTGGTTGGTGATGTGCTTGGGGTCGGTCTGTGCCGAAGCTGAAGCCTTGGCACGATAGGGATTGATCCAGGCATGAAACTCCATATTGCGTTGATGACATTCTTCTATCATCCAAGCCATCGGATCCCAATAGGGATTGGGTGCCTGCCCCTGCGTTCCCGTCAGATACCTGCTCCAGGGCTCTATCGAGGAAGCATAGAGGGCATCGGCCTCAGGACGCACCTGAAAGATGATGGCATTGATGCCTGCCTCCTGCAAGGCATTCAGCTGTTGGGTGAGCATGCGCTGCACCTCAGCCGTCGATTTACCCTTAAACTGTCCGTTGATGGCTTGAATCCAAGCTCCCCTGAATTCACGCTTAGGATTGGTATTCTGCGACATCACGCTCATATTCAACAACATGAGTGCAACAAGCGACATGATAAGATGTTTAATTTTCATCAGATATACGAATCAAGTTACATAATTGGATGCAAAGTTACATTTTTTTTCGTACATTTGCAATTCAAAGTGACAATGATTATGGAAGAAAACAAATATATCAGCATCAAAGGTGCCAGGGTGAACAACCTGAAGAACGTGAGTGTGGAGATTCCCCGCAACAAACTGGTGGTGATTACCGGCCTCTCGGGTTCGGGCAAGTCGTCGTTGGCATTCGATACCCTCTATGCCGAGGGCCAGCGCCGCTATGTGGAGAGCCTGAGCAGTTATGCCCGCCAGTTCCTGGGTCGCATGAGTAAACCCGAGTGCGATTTCATCAAGGGCATTCCTCCCGCAATCGCCATCGAGCAAAGGGTGGCGAGTCGCAATCCACGTTCTACTGTGGGCACATCGACCGAGATTTACGATTACCTGCGCATGCTGTTTGCCCGCATAGGCAAGACCATCAGTCCCATCAGCGGTCAGGAAGTTCGCAAGCATTCGGTGGAGGATATTAGTCGATGCATGCAGCAGTTTGCCGACGGTACGCGCATGTTGCTCATGGCCCCTGTGATTGTTCCTGAAGGCAGAAGCACCACCCGTCAGTTGGATATCTTGCACAAGGAAGGCTTCAACCGTTTAGAGGTGAACGGCAAGATTGTGAAGTTGGAAGATTACATTCCGAAGAAAGGGGATGTGATGTTCCTGCTGGTCGATCGCTTCGTGGTTTCCCATGAGCCCGATGCCATCAGTCGCCTGCACGACTCTGCAGAAACGGCTATGTATGAAGGCGATGGAGCTTGCCTGCTGCGTTTCTTCAACGATGATGGTTCCACACAATTATATCGCTTCAGCACGAAGTTTGAAGCCGACGGCATGACGTTCGAGGAGCCCAACGACCAACTGTTCTCCTTCAACTCGCCCTTGGGTGCTTGCCCGGAATGCGAGGGCTTTGGCAGTGTGATTGGCATCGATGAACATTTGGTGGTGCCCAACCGCTCGCTGTCGGTTTATGATGGAGCGGTGATGTGCTGGCGAGGCGACAAGATGGGAGAATGGAAGGATGCGGTGATTCGTGGAGCAGAGAAAGCTGGGTTCCCCATCTTCACACCTTATTACCAACTCACTGACGAACAGCGTCGTATGTTGTGGGAGGGCACTCCTTATTTCGAGGGCATCAATGCCTTCTTCGATATGGTGAAGGAGAATCAGTATAAGGTTCAATATCGCGTGATGATGGCCCGCTATCGAGGCAAGACGGTGTGTCCGAAGTGTCATGGGAGTCGCCTGAAACCCGAAGCGCTCTACGTGAAGGTGGGAGGTAAGAACATCAGCGAGTTGGTGAACATGCCAATTGAAGAATTGGCCCTGTTCTTCCAGAACCTAAAACTGGATGAGAATCAGCAGCAGATTGCCAAACGAATCCTCACGGAAATCAACAGTCGCCTGCAATTCCTCTTGGATGTAGGACTGGGTTACCTGACCTTGAACCGACAGAGCAACTCACTCTCAGGCGGTGAGAGTCAGCGAATCAACCTGGCCACTTCATTGGGCAGCAGTCTGGTGGGTAGCCTCTACATACTCGATGAGCCAAGTATCGGCCTGCACAGCCGCGATACCGACCGGCTCATCAAGGTGTTGCAGCAATTACGCGACTTGGGCAATACGGTGGTGGTGGTGGAGCACGACGAGGAGATTATCCGTGCGGCAGATTATATCATCGACATTGGCCCAAATGCAGGACGATTAGGTGGAGAGATTGTGTATCAAGGCGATATGAAAGACCTGCAGACGGGCACGAACAGCTATACGGTGAACTATCTCTTGGGTCAGGAAAGCATTCCTGTGCCGCAGTCACGTCGCTCGTGGAAGCAATTCATCGAGATTACCGGAGCTCGTGAGAACAACCTGAAGGGCATTGATGTGAAGTTTCCGCTGAATGTGATGACGGTGGTGACAGGCGTGAGCGGCTCGGGCAAGAGTACGCTGGTGAGGGATGTGTTCTATCGGGCCATGAAACGGGAACTCGATGAGTGTGCCGACCGTCCGGGTGAGTATGCTACGTTGGAGGGTGACATCCGTGACCTGCGGAACATCGAGTTTGTAGATCA
>CACZRQ010000080.1 GCA_902783615.1 uncultured Bacteroidales bacterium
TGAATTCACCGTCAAGTGGTACCCCAGTGATAAGAAGTTGAAGGAAAAGCTGAAGGATAATCCAATCACATTTACTTACAAGGTAGATAAATAATAAGGATATAATAAAATGAATGATATGAAAAAGAACCTGATGATTTTAGCCATGGGACTGGCGGCAGTGCTGCCAGCTAAGGCACAGTGGACCAATTATAACACGACATCCACCATTAGTGGCGTGTTAGGAGTGATTAACCACAGTATCGAATCGGCTGAACGTAAGAAGGCGATGGAGATACAAGCCAAGGAGAAGCTGGAGTATGAACAGAGCTTCAAGGACGCTATGGAAAGCGCCAAGGACTATGAGGGAGGTGAGTACTGGGAAGAAGCCCTTGAGAAATATGAGGAGGCTGCCAAACTGAACTGCAAGTATGGTTATTCCGACCAGATGCAGATCACCCGAAAGATCAACGGCCTTTATGCGAAGGCTGGCCGTACGGAAGAAGGTCCCAGCATCCTGAACAATGACAAGACGATTCTGCCCGACTACTCAAGTTTCAGGTACGTTCGTGAGAACCCCGTCTATGTGAACAAGAAAAGCACCACTACCAAGATTGTGCGTGTGGCTTGTTCTGATACGGAGACTCGTCTTGAAATGGAGTATGAAGGCACTTACGTCAATGCGGGAGCTGCCATCAAGGGTACCACTTATATCAAAGGTAACAAGGGTGGCAAGCTAAACCTGGTAGGCACTGAGAACATCACTATGGCGCCTAACTATACCAGAACGCCTTGGCCAGGCCAGAGGTTGCGTTTCGTCCTGATTTTCCCTGCATTGCCCGCCGATGCCACGGAGTTCGATCTCATCGAGCCCTCCAGCGAATGGAAGTACAAGGACATCAAGTGTAGGTAATTAGGCTAATAAGCTGAGTGATATAGCAGATAGGGGTTTCGATTTCGAAACCCCTATCTGGCTTTTATAGCCCCTAACGGGGCTAAACACTTCCGAAACTTCAGCCGATTATATCTATTGAGGATAAAAGGGAGAGGTGACCCGGGCGGGATTCAAACCCGCGACCTTTGGAACCGGAATCCAATGCTCTATTCAGCTAAGCTACCGGGCCATGAATTGTGGCACAAAAGTAAGCAAAATGTTGGCATCCTCCAAATCTTTTGCTACAATAAAAACAATGCTATTGCCCATGAATGATGATATTTTGAACGGAAAATCCAAAAAATCACATGCATTTTGTCAAAAAATTACTGAAATGTGAATCATCTATCAATTTAATTTGTATCTTTGCCTCGCAAATTAAAAAATGAGAGAATAAGAAGATGAGCTATTTTATAAAACCTGATGACTATCGCCCATTGCTGGATATGCGACAAACCGAGCAGGGCATCAAGCAGATCAAGGATTTCTTCCAGGTGAACCTCTCCTCTGAACTGCACCTGAGACGTGTGACTGCTCCGCTGTTCGTACTCAAAGGAATGGGTATCAACGACGATCTGAACGGTGTGGAGCATGCCGTTTCTTTCCCCATCAAGGACTTGGGAGGTGCTCAGGCTGAGGTGGTTCACTCGCTGGCAAAGTGGAAACGCCTCACCTTGGCTGAGTATAACATTGAACCTGACTATGGTATCTATACCGATATGAACGCCATCCGTGCCGACGAGGAGCTGGGCAACCTACACTCTCTGTATGTGGACCAGTGGGACTGGGAGCGCGTGATTACCCCCGAGGAGCACAATGTGGAGTTCCTCAAGGAGGTGGTGACCCGCATCTATGCGGCGATGCGTCGCACGGAATACATGGTGTTTGAGAACTACCCCGAAATCAAGCCACAGTTGCCGAAGAAGTTGCACTTCATCCATGCGGAAGAGTTGCGTCAGCTTTACCCCAATATGACTCCGAAAGAGCGTGAGAACGCCATCACCCAGAAGTTTGGTGCCGTCTTCATCATCGGCATCGGATGCAAGTTGGGCGATGGAAAACCACACGACGGACGAGCTCCCGACTACGACGACTATTCGTCTCCAGGCTTGAACGACCTGCCGGGCTTGAATGGCGACCTGCTCTTGTGGAACTGCGTGCTGCAGTGTGCCTTCGAGATTTCATCGATGGGTATCCGTGTAAACAAAGAGGTGATGCTCAAACAGTTGAAGGAGGCGGGCAAGGAAGAGCGCAAGAATCTCTACTTCCACAAGAAGCTGTTGGCTGGCGAGCTGCCTCTGTCGATAGGTGGTGGTATTGGTCAGTCGCGTCTTTGCATGTATTACCTACGCAAAGCCCATGTGGGTGAGATTCAGGCCAGCATCTGGCCCGAGTCGATGCGGCAGGAATGCGCACAGGAGAACATTCATTTGATATAATACAATAAACTCCCCCTCTAAAACAGGGGGAGATTTTTTTTGGCATCAACATACTCCCTCCCCCCCTTCGGGGTACTCCCCCTACCTAAGGGGGAGAGATTTTTTTAGCTCTTCTATAATCGTTCCGCCAGCTGCTCCCATCCATCGCACAACGCTTGCATGGAGGGATAGAGCAGGTTGGCTCCGGCATCGAGGAGCACCTGATTGGGTAGGGGACCCGTATTCACGGCAACGGTAAATATGCCAGCAGCTACGCCAGCCTCCACGCCGATGGGAGCATTCTCGATCACAATCGCCTCGTTGGCAGCAACACCCGCCTTCTTGAGCCCCATCAGATAAGGCTCCGGGTTCGGCTTGCCAAACTTTACATCGTAGGCCGTCACCATCTTGTCGCGCTCAAACATACCCGGATAGTCGCGGTCGAAGCGGGCAAAGAGCGTATGCTGCCCCGAGCCAGTCACCAATACAGGCTGGATGCCCGTTGCCTTCAGTTTCTCCAGCAGCTCCCAAGCCCCAGGCATACGCGACGGGTCGGGATGTTTCGCAAACTCATTGCATTTGTCTAAGTAAATCTCGTCAATCAGCTCCTTCGATGCATCGCATCCATGCACACGGTTGTAAATCAGATTGATGGTGCTCATGCCCGTTCGTCCTTCGTTCATGAAAGCATCCTCTTCCGTCATGGGCAAACCATATTTCGCCATCGATGTGACCCAGGCGTCGGCATGATAAGGCATCGAGTCAAACAGCACCCCATCCATATCGAAGAGCACCGCCTTGAGATGGATAAAAGAATGCCCGCTACCTTGCAGATAGCGGGCTATAGCTGTTTCTATCCCGTTCATCCGTTCAGACGAGCTTGGATAGCCTTTGACTCTGCCTCATAGCCAGGCTTGTTCAGCAGGGCAAACATGTTCTTCTTGTAAGCCTCAACACCAGGCTGGTTGAATGGGTTCACATCCAGGATGTAGCCGCTGATGCCGCAAGCCACCTCGAAGAAGTAGAGCAACTGACCGATGCTTTCCTCGTCCAGACTTGGGATGACGATGCGGATGTTTGGCACGCCACCATCCACGTGAGCCAGCTGAGTGCCCAGCTCGGCCATCTTGTTCACCTCATCCACACGCTTGCCAGCCAGGAAGTTCAGACCATCCAGGTTCTCCTCGTCGAATGGGAACTCCACCTTGTAGTTCACCTTATCCACTGACAGGACAGTCTCGAAGATAGAACGCTCGCCTTCCTGAATCCACTGACCCATAGAGTGCAGGTCGGTTGTCAGATCCACAGATGCTGGAAAGATACCCAGGTTGTCCTTACCCTCAGACTCACCGTAGAGCTGCTTCCACCACTCGCTCTCGAAGTGCAGCTTGGGGCAGAAGTTGGCCATGATTTCAATCTTCTTGCCGTGACGATACAGCTCGTTGCGCACAGCTGCATACTGCATGGCGATGTTCTCTTCGAAAGGAACGTCGGCGCCAGTAGCCTTCTCCATAGCCACAGCACCAGCCACCAGCTTGTTGATGTTGAAGCCAGCGATGGCGATAGGCAACAAGCCTACAGGAGTGAGCACTGAGAAGCGTCCACCCACATTGTCAGGAATGACGTAAGACTTGTAACCTTCCTTGTCGGCTGTTACGCGAGCAGCACCCTTCTTGGCGTCGGTGATGGCCACAATCACCTTCTTAGCGATTACCTTGCCGCGCTGTTCCTCGCACAGCTTCTTCAGCAGGCGGAAAGCCAAAGCTGTTTCGGTAGTCGTACCCGACTTAGAGATGTTGATCACACCAAACCTCTTGTCCTTCACATATTCAGTCAGCTCATACAGATAGTCCTCGCTGATGTTGTTGCCAGCAAACAGAATCACAGGATTCTCTTTCTTCTCAATCAGCCAAGCGAAGCTGTTCGACAGTGCTTCGATGACGGCGCGGGCGCCCAGATAGCTACCGCCGATGCCAGCCACCACCACTACATCGCAATTCTCACGCAGAACCTGAGCCGTAGCGTTCAGGTCGGCCAGGTCAGCCTCACTGATAGAAGATGGCAGGTGCAGCCAACCTAAGAAGTCGTTGCCTTTACCAGTTCCGTTCTCTAATGCCTCGCGAGCAGCCTTAGCCTTAGCTGCATAGCCATAGACATTCTCCTTGGATACAAATCCAAAAGTCTTTTCAATGTTTAAAGTAATCATATATCAACAAATTGTTAATTTAATTTCTTTGTCAGTTCCTTCAGTTCCCTACGGGCGTTGGCCTTCTCATAGAGAATGCGATACACGGCATCCAAGATGGGCATGTCCACCTTGTAGCGGTCGTTGATCTCGCTGATGCACTTCGTGCCGTAGTAGCCTTCCACCACCATCTCCATCTCCACCTGAGCCGCCTTCACCGAATAGCCTCGGCCAATCATCGTGCCAAACACACGGTTTCGGCTGAAGTTGGAGTAGCTCGTCACCAGCAGGTCGCCCAAGTAGGCCGAATTGGCCACATTGCGCACACCGGGCGAGATGGCACTCAAGAAGCGTTGCGTCTCGCGTATCGCGTTGGATATCAGCACAGCGTGGAAGTTGTCACCATATTTCTGTCCGTAGTAGATACCTGCGCAGATGGCGTAGATGTTCTTCAGCACTGCCCCATACTCGATGCCCATGATGTCGTGACTCACCGAAGTCAGCACATAGTGGTTGGCCATCTTCTCGGCCAGATATGCCGCCTTCTGCTGGTCCTTGCCGGCAATGGTCAGGTAGGTCAGTCGCTCCAAGGCAATCTCCTCAGCATGACTGGGCCCGCTCACCACCAGTATGTTCTCCTCGGGCATCCCATACTGCTCATGGAAATACTCCGAGATGGTCATGTGCTCGTCGGCCACAATACCCTTGGTGGCGCTCAGCAACACCTTGTCCGTCAGGCTGGCTGTCAGCTTCTGCAGGTGACTCTTCAGATAGGGTGAAGGAATCGCCAGCACCAGCACATCAGCCTCCTGAATGGTCAGGTTGATGTCGGAAGAGAAGTGGATGCGGCTCACATCAAACGAGATATCGGTCAGGTAGGCAGGGTTGTGCCCCAGCTCCCGAAACTCCTCGATGCGGTCGTCACGACGCATATACCACCAGATTTCCTGCTCTTTCTCCAGGAAGATCTTGGCAATGGCCGTGGCCCAGCTGCCGCCTCCGAAGATGGCAATGCGGCTATTCTTCATTGAATCTTGCTCTGCCATTCAGTCACTTCCGCAACGGTAGGGTTCTTCAGCTCCAGTTTATATTTCTTGTTCACGCCACAGATGTCCATGTGGAGCTTCTGCGGGTTCACGTCTTTCATATCGCTCACCAGGTTGTAGCCAGCCTTCTGAATCACAGGCACCCAGTCCTCGCTGATGCCCAAGGCCACATATTTCTCCACGCTGTCCTTCGGTGTCACCTTCTCCGGGCGCATCTGTGGGAACAGCAGCACCTCCTGGATGAAGGTCTTGCCCGTCATCAGCATCACCAGACGGTCGATGCCGATGCCGATGCCGCTCGTTGGAGGCATGCCATACTGCAAAGCGCGCAGGAAGTCCTGATCGATGATCATGGCCTCGTCGTCACCCTTGGCAGCCAGTCGCATCTGCTCCTTGAA
>CACZRQ010000081.1 GCA_902783615.1 uncultured Bacteroidales bacterium
CGGGAGCCGGGATTGAACCGGCGACCTCATGATTATGAATCATGCGCTCTAACCAGCTGAGCTATCCCGCCATCAAATCGCCGTTTTCGTTCGATTGCGGGTGCAAAGGTATAGCTTTTTCTGAAAGCCACAAAATTTTCTCATCATTTTTTGAAAAAAAATTCATCTGCTACCTTTTTTTGTAGTACCTTTGTGCCTTGACAAAGGTTCGAACCTGTTTTTATGCCAAGTTTGAAGAAATTAGACATATTTATATTGAAGAGTTTCAGCCTGCTTTTTGCCGGCACTTTCTTCATCTGCCTCTTCATCTTCATGATGCAGTTTCTGTGGAGGTATGTGGATGATATGGTGGGCAAGGGATTGACGGTGGATGTGCTGGCACAGTTCTTCTTCTATGCCTCGCTGACGCTGGTGCCTGCCTCGCTGCCGTTGGCGGTGCTGCTGGCATCGCTCATCACCTTTGGCAACTTTGGCGAACGTTTCGAGCTGATTGCCATGAAGGCTGCGGGCATCTCGCTGATGCAGATCATGAGGCCGCTCGTCATCATGCTGTGCTTCGTGTGCTGCCTGTCGTTCTATTTCCAGAACGTGATAGGCCCCAAGGCGCAGACCAAGCTGTGGACGCTGCTGATATCGATGAGACAGAAGAGTCCTGAGCTGGACATTCCCGAAAAGGCGTTCTATGACCAGATAGAGGGCTATAACCTGTATGTGGACCATAAGGACCGCGAAACGGGTATGCTCTACGATGTGATGATCTACAACTTTGCCAATGGGTTCGACAACGCGCAGATTATCCGTGCCGACTCGGGCAAGCTGGAGATGACGGAGGATAAACAGCACCTCTACCTGCATCTGTATAGCGGAGAGCAGTTTGAGAACCTGCAGTCGCAGAACATGAACCAGAAGAATGTGCCTTACAGGCGAGAGGCTTTCAGCGAGAAACATGCCTTGATTGAGTTCAACGCCAACTTCAACATGATTGACGAGGGATTCATGACGAGCCAGTCGAACAGCAAGGACATGAGCATGCTGCAGGCCAGCATCGACTCGATGACGGTGCTGGTGGACAGCCTGGGTGGAGCCAGCTTCAAGACCACTGCCAAGACCAACTATAAGATTCACTATGAGAGCAAAGAGCAAGACTCCATCAAGGTGAAGGAGGCCGACCTGAGCCAGTTTGACCTCGATAGCATCGTGAATGCCATGACACCAATAGAGAGGCAGCGGCAGCTCAATTCCATGCTTTCGAGTGCCAACAACCTGCAATCAGACTGGGCCATGAAGACCACCACCATCAGTATGACGCAGACCAGCCTGCGCAGGCACATGACGGCTTGGCACGAGAAGATCACCCTCTCGCTGGCTTGCCTGGTGTTCTTCTTCATCGGAGCACCTTTGGGAGGCATCATCCGCAAGGGTGGATTGGGCATGCCTGTGGTGATTTCGGTGCTGATATTCATCTTCTATTATATTGTGAACAATACTGGCTACAAGCTGGCGCGCGACGGCAACTGGCTGGCTTGGGAGGGCATGTGGCTCAGCACGGCTGTGCTGGCTCCCTTGGGGGCATATCTCACCTATAAGTCGAATACCGACTCGGTGGCGCTGAACATCGACACCTACAAGGAGGTGATCAAGCGGCTGTTGGGCATACGCGCCATGAGAAACATCACCCGCAAGGATGTGGTGATTCTCGACCCCGACTACCAGACCCTGCCTTCGGCCTTGGAGGATCTCTCGCAGCGATGCATGGCCTATGCACAGCGGCATAACCTGAAGCGACCTGCCAACTACATCAAGTTTTGGAAGGGCGAGCAGCTGGATGAGAAGATGGACTTCATCGACAACCTGATGGAGGTGATGATTACCGATATGGCCAATTCGCGCAACAACTATCTGCTGCTGGCGTTGAACAACTATCCTGTGGTTTCGTCACATGCCCACCTGCGTCCGTTCTCCAACAAATGGCTGAACCTGGCGTGTGGCGTGCTGCTGCCCATCGGCATCATCTTCTACCTGCGCAGTTGGGCGTTCAGGGTTCGTCTGGCCAAGGATCTGGATAAGATCGTGGAGACGAACAACGAGGTGATTGAGATTATAAAGACAAGAATATTAAACGAATAACTGAGATATATGGAAAAAGTGAGACTGGACACCATTGAAGAGGCTTTGCAGGAAATCAAGGCTGGCAATTTTGTGGTGGTGGTGGATGACGAAGACCGCGAGAATGAGGGCGACCTGATCATTGCTGCCGAGAGCATCACACCCGAGAAAGTGAACTTCATGCTGAAGCATGCCCGCGGCGTGCTGTGTGCCCCCATTACGATTTCAAGGTGTGAGGAGCTGAACCTGCCCCACCAGGTGATGGACAACACTTCGATGTTGGGAACGCCGTTTACGGTGACTGTGGATAAGCTGGAGGGCTGCACCACAGGCGTTTCTGCCGCCGATCGCGCTGCCACCATCAGGGCGCTTGCCGACCCCAATGCCAAGCCTGAGGATTTTGGACGACCAGGGCATATCAATCCGCTGTATGCGCAGGATAAGGGGGTGCTGAAACGTGCTGGACATACCGAGGCTACCATCGACCTGGCTCGACTGGCTGGACTCTATCCCGCTGGCGCGCTGATGGAGATCATGAACGATGACGGAACCATGGCTCGCCTGCCTGAGCTGCGCAAGTTTGCCGATGAGTATAACCTGAAGCTGATTTCCATTCAAGACCTGATTGCCTATCGCCTGAAGGAGGAAACCATGGTGGAGCGTGGCGTGCAGGTGAACATGCCCACTGCCTATGGCGACTTCAAGCTGATTCCTTTCCGCCAGAAGTCGAACGGCTTGGAGCACATTGCCCTGTTCAAGGGCGAATGGGAGGCCGACGAACCTGTGCTGGTGAGGGTGCATTCGTCGTGCATGACGGGCGATATCTTCGCCTCGAAGCGCTGCGACTGTGGCGAGCAGCTGCATAAGGCCATGCAGATGATCGAGGAGGCTGGCAAAGGCGTGGTGCTGTATCTGAACCAAGAGGGTGGGGGCATTGGCCTGATGGATAAGATCAGGGCGTATAAGTTGCAGGAGGAAGGCATGGACACCATCGATGCCAATATCTGCTTAGGACACTTGGCCGATGAGCGCGACTATGGCGTTGGGGCGCAGATTCTGCGCGACCTGAATGTGCATAAGATGCGGCTGATGACGAACAATCCCGTGAAGCGTGTGGGCTTGGAGGCCTATGGCTTGGAGATTGTGGAGAATGTGCCGATTGAGGTGACTCCCAATCCGTATAACGAACGGTATTTGAAGACGAAAGCCGAACGTATGGGGCATAATTTGCATTTTTAATGAAGAACAAAGAAGAATGAACAATATGAATACATTATCTGATCGATTGAACAGCTTGTCGCCATCGGCAACGCTGGCCATGTCTCAGAAGAGTTCTGAGCTGAAGGCACAAGGTATTGACATTATCAATCTGAGTGTGGGGGAGCCCGATTTCAACACACCTGACCACATCAAGGAGGCAGCTAAGCAGGCCATCGACGACAACTGGTCGCGTTACTCGCCTGTGCCAGGTTATCCTGCATTGCGTGAGGCCATTGTGGCTAAGTTGAAGAATGAGAACGGTTTGGATTATGCAGCTGGCCAGATCAGCTGCTCTAATGGTGCGAAACAGTGTGTGTGCAATGCAGTCTTGTCGTTGGTGAATGAAGGCGACGAGGTGATTGTGCCTGCACCTTACTGGGTGAGCTATACGGAGATGGTGAAGTTGGCCGAGGGTACTCCTGTGATTATCCGTGCTGGCATTGAGCAGGATTTCAAGATTACCCCTGCCCAGTTGGAGGCTGCCATCACGCCCAAGACCAAGGCGCTGATTCTCTGCTCTCCATCGAACCCAACGGGCTCGGTGTATGGCAAGGAAGAGCTGAAAGGCCTGGCTGAGGTGCTGGCTAAGCATCCGCAGGTGTATGTGATTGCCGACGAGATTTACGAGCACATCAACTATATTGGCCACCATGAGAGCATTGCCCAGTTTGCCGAGATCAAGGACAGGGTGGTGATTATCAACGGTGTGTCGAAGGCATACGCCATGACAGGCTGGCGCATTGGCTTTGCGGCTGCTCCTGAATGGATTATCAAGGGCATGAACAAGCTTCAGGGTCAATATACCTCTGGTCCTTGCTCTGTGTCGCAGAAAGCTGCCGAGGCTGCTTACTTAGGCGACCAGACTTGTGTGGAGGAGATGCGTCAGGCTTTTGAGCGCCGTCGCGACCTGATTGTGAAGCTTTGCAAGGAAATCCCTGGCTTGGAGGTGAATGTGCCTCAGGGTGCTTTCTACCTGTTCCCCAAGTGCAGCAGTTTCTTTGGCAAGAGTGCAGGCGACAGGAAAATCAACAATGCCGATGATTTGGCGATGTATCTCTTGGAGGTGGGTCATGTGGCATGCGTGAGTGGTGCTGCCTTTGGCGACCCCGATTGCTTCCGCATGAGTTATGCCACCAGCGATGAGAATATCGTAGAAGCGATTAGACGAATCAAAGAAGCACTGGCAGTGCTTCAATAAAGAAAAGGGAGAAACTTTTCTCCCTTTTTCTTTATCTCAATTGAGCGAAGCTCAATCGTCAATCGTTACTCTCCTGGATGAATTGCTTCGCTTGGACAAGCAGCTGCACAAGTGCCACAATCAACACATTCGTCAGCATTGATGACATACTTGCTGTCACCAGCAGAAATTGCACCAATTGGGCACTCGCCCTCGCAAGTTCCACACATTACGCAGTCGTCAGAAATTACATAAGCCATAGTCTTTCAAATTTAAATTGTTATTACTTAGTTACCACTTTTATTAATATGCCAAAGTGCCAGTTACTGCACTATTGGTGAGCAAAGATAGTTTTTTTCTTGATATGTTGGTGCTGGGAAGCAGGCAAATCGAAATTATTTATACCAGTTCTAAATTAATCCAGCTCCAAGCCCAGGTTCTTTTGCAGTTGCTGCAGCCAGGGGTTGATCTCGATCATCTTCAGGTATTGCTCGTATCTGCTCAGCGATCTGACGGAAAGCTCCAGCTCCTTCACCACCACATGAGGCTCCAGCAGGTAGTTCTGCAAGTCCTTCCGCATGAAGCGGCGAATGTCTGCCAGCATCTCGTTGATTTGCTTGGCATTCAGTTCGTTCTCCACGCAAATCTCAACTTGGGTGTTGTCAATCAGCGTCACCCGCATCTTCGGCATGCGGTTCTTCAGAGCCACCAACTCGTGGGGCAGTTGCTGTGCAAAGCGTTCCCAGCTGGCCACCACACCCTCTTGCGTCAGGGGTCTGTTTTCCTGCAGATGAGGATCTATCTCTTCTTCTACAGGCGTCTCAACCACAGGTTTTGCTTTCCTGATGGAAACACCCAGCTGACTGATGGAGGTGATGGTGGGTGTTTTCTTCTCAGGCTTCAGCTGGAACCTGTCAGGATTGACCATGGGTCTTGGATTGCCATACGTGGGCGATGCAGGGTCCTGTTGGGGTGCAGCAGGCTGTTGCTGTGTTGCTGTCTGTTCTGGTGCAGTCTGTTTTGGCTCAGCCTGTTGAGGCGCAGTAGCTTTTGTAGCGACTGTCTGGTTACCTGCAGTCTGCTGGGCTGTTGCTGCATTGGCAGCCTGATTGAAGATGGGTTTTAATGCTTGCTTAGGGCCACGCCCCCCAGAGGAGTCATTATCAGGTTGTGTGAGCTGAGCCAGCTGAATCAGTGTGCATTCAATCAGGAATCGCTTGTTGCGGGCGTTGCGGTAGTTCAGGGAGCAGTCGCTGCAAAGCTTCATGGCCTTATATAGGAAAGGTGTAGGAGTGCGCTGAGCCTGATCCTTGTATCGCTCGCGGGTGTTGGCACCCACCTCCAAGAGGCTTACTGTGGCGGCATCTTTGCTCACCAGCAGGTCGCGGAAATGGCTGCCTAAGCCATTGATGAAGTTGCTGGCATCGAAGCCCTTGTTCAGCACATTGTTCAGCAGCAGCAGACTGTCTGCCACCTTGCCTTGCAGCAGATAGTCGGTGAGGCGGAAGTAATATTCGTAGTCCAGCACATTCAGGTTCTCTATCACACGCTGGTAGGTGATGTTGCCTTGCGTGAAACTCACCACTTGGTCGAAGATAGACAGTGCATCGCGCATGCCGCCATCGGCCTTTTGGGCAATCACATTCAGGGCTTCTGGTTCGTAGCTGATGCCTTCGCGCTGAGCCACACTGGCTAAGTGCTCGATGATATCCTCCACCCCAATGCGGTTGAAATCGTAGATTTGGCATCTCGACAGGATGGTGGGCAGAATCTTCTGCTTTTCGGTGGTGGCGAGGATGAAGATGGCATGGCGAGGCGGCTCCTCCAAGGTTTTCAGGAAAGCATTGAAGGCAGCTGTGGAGAGCATGTGCACCTCGTCGATGATATACACCTTGTATTTACCAATCTGAGGAGGTATCCTCACTTGCTCCACCAGTTGGCGGATGTCTTCTACCGAGTTGTTTGAAGCGGCATCCAGCTCGTGGATGTTGAAGGAGCGTTGCTCGTTGAAGGCTCGGCAACTCTCGCATTCGTTGCAAGCCTCACCTTCAGCCGTGATGTTCTGGCAGTTGATGGTTTTGGCAAAGATGCGGGCGCAGGTGGTTTTGCCCACGCCTCTGGGGCCGCAGAACAGGTAGGCCTGTGCCAGCTTGCCTGTGGCAATGGCGTTCTTCAACGTGGTGGTCAGTGCTTTCTGGCCAATCACCGACTCAAAGGTCGATGGTCTGTATTTCCTCGCAGATACGATGTAGTCTTCCATAATCTTTTCTTCTTGATGATGCATCCTCTACCGCATGGAACTCGCAAAGGAAGAGATGAATATCCGCAGCGAAATAGAGAAATATTGTGAGGAGTATAGGGAGAGCATTGCGGATTTAGTAACGTGGGCCATATTCTAATTGTGTGGTGGAAGGGTTAGTTGATTGTTGCACGCACGTCTGTGTGGGTTTTACAGCAAATCCCCCTCCCGCTATATTATCTAACTCTTTGTCAGACAGTTCCTGGCGCATCACCACTTGTTCATTATTGTCAACACCTTCAATAGTGATTCTCTTAACATTGTCGTCAATCTCAATGTTGACTATACGTTTAGCCTTCTTTCCCATTCTATTTATACGTTTGATGAACTAATAATTCTTTTGCATTCTTTTGACCACAAAGATAGTCATAATTATTGGAAAGCCACCAATTAATCTTGAGATTCTTCTCTTTTTTGTTACATTTTAACGGTTGGTTGTATCCGTTTTTCAAGATTTATCATTACTTTTGCAGAAATCATCAGACTAATCGTAGCATCATGGACAAACTGTCGTCATTTTGGAAATTCTTGGGGAAGCACAAGTACCTGATTACGGTGTTGATATTCATCGTAGTGGTGGGTTTTGTGGATGAAAACAGCATCCTCTACCGCATGGAACTCGCAAAGGAAGAGATGAATATCCGCAGCGAGATAGAGAAATATCGTGAGGAGTATAGGGAGAGTACACAGAAACTGGATGAGTTGAATGCCGATTCCAACTCGATTGAGCGTATTGCTCGTGAGAAGTATTTCATGAAGAAACCCAACGAGGACATCTTCGTGTTTGCGGAAGATCAGCCATGAAAAAGGAGCTCGGCATATTGTTCATCTGCGGCATGGTGTTTGCCCTGATAGGAGCAGCGGTGTATGTAACCCATTGGGAGTATGCGCCTTATATGTTCATTATCGGCTCGGTGACTGCTGCCATTGCACAGGTCTTCTCTCAACCTACGGTGGAGAGTGTGACGCTGCGCAGGTTGTACAGGCAGCAGACTTTCGGCGCGCTGTTTTTGGTGATGGCTGGTGTGCTGATGCTTTATTCGCATGGCAATGAGTGGATTGTGTGTCTGCTGATTGCCGCCATCTTGGAACTCTATACGGCTTATCGTATTCCGCAGGAGGAAAAGAAACAACAAAAACCATGAAGAAATTCTTTTATCTTTTATCAGGCTGCCTGGCAATGGGCTTGGTGGCCTGCAACGATTCCACCGTGTATGAGCAGGTGGAGAAACCCCGTGTGATTGTTACTTGCGACCCAGAGTTGGATGACCTGAACTCGCTGATTCGCCTGGTGCTCTATGCCCCAGACATGCAGTTGGAGGGTTTGATCTACGCCAGCAGTCAGTATCATTGGAAGGGCGACGGCAAGGGAACCAAATGGTTTGTGGATGGCAGGGAATATACCCGTAATGGCTTGAATTACGGACCTATGGAGTCGTGGCGCTGGGATCCTGAAGAGCGATTCATCGACGATGTGGTGGATGCTTACGAGGCTTGCTATCCCAACCTGAAGGTGCATGCCGACTATCCCACTCCTGCGTATTTGCGCTCCATCGTGCGGTTTGGCAACATTGAGTTTGATGGCGACATCTCGAAAGATTCTCCTGGCAGCGACCTGATTAAGGAGAAGATGCTCGACGATGTGCCTGGCACCTTGTATGTGACGGCTTGGGGTGGATGCAGTACCATTGCCCGTGCCTTGAAATCGATTCAGGAAGAGAATGAGGGCAAGGCTGAATGGTCTGCCTTGAAAGAGAAGATACAGAAGAAGGTGTATCTGTGCATGAGTGGCGATCAGGATGACACCTTTGCCAACTACATCAAGCCCAACTGGCCTGAGATTGGGGTGCTGAACATTCGTGGCGGCACTGTGCCTTTGGCATACGGGGCGCAGAATAGGGTGTCGGAGGCCGATAAGGTGTATTACTCTGCCGAGTGGTTGGCTCAGAACATCAGTAGCAGAGGCCCTTTGGGCAGTATGTATCGCATTTGGGGCGATGGCAAGCAGATGGTGAAGAACGATATCATGGATTATTTCGGCCTGAGTGGCTACACGGCTGATGAGCTGCGAGAGATGGGGTATGTGGTGTGGATGCCGCCTCAGCCCAAGGGTGTATTCCTGGCTGAGGGTGATACCTTTACCTATTTGAATCTCTTGGGCAATGGCTTGCGGGCTTTTCAGGATGACACCTATGGCGGCTGGGGAGGTAGGAAGCAGCCGAATACGGAGGGACAGACTTCCACTTTCGTGTTGGGAGCACCTGACCCAGTGATGCCTGATTTCGTGCCTGCTGCGCAAAATGACTTTGCCGAGCGTATGCATTGGTGCATCGCATCGAAGTTTGAGGATGCTAACCATCATCCTGTGATTCAGGCACCTCTCTCATTTGCGGGTAAACCTGGCGAGACTTTGCAGATCAAGGCAAAGGTGACGGATCCTGACAAGGATGAAATGACGCTGAAATGGTGGCAATTCAAGGTGGGGAGCTATCAGGGTGATGCTGCTGTGGCTAATCCTGCGGAAGCTGCCACAACATTTACGATTCCATCAGATGCCAAACCAGGCGACACCATCCACCTCATCTTAGAGGCTACCGATCATGGCACCCCAGCCCTTACGCATTATCATCGATTGATAGTAAGTGTAGAATAGTTTAAGTCTCAGAAGAGGCTAAAGTGTTATATAATAGCCCCG